>JAKAYN010000173.1 GCA_021826785.1 Thermoplasmata archaeon
TCAACGTGCTTGGAGAGAAAAATGGATTTACAAGATCACATACACTGGCGGTTGATGTTTCTAAGAATGGAGGAGGCAGGAAAGTTGCAGAAAAGCTTGAAAAATCTGGAATAATATTAAACAAGAACCTGCTGCCATGGGATGATAACAAAAACTCACAGAATCCAAGTGGAATTAGAATCGGTGTCCAGGAAATAACAAGGATAGGCTTTATGGAGGATGATATAATAGAGCTTGCCGAGATATTAAGAGATGCAGTTATAAATGAAAAACCAATCGATTATATAAAGAAAAGATCAATGGATTTAAAATCAAGATTTAATAATATTGAATACTGCTATGGCAGCATGAAGCCGTACTCATACATAAAAATTTTTCAATAAAAATTATTTTTATGCTGATATATTTTCTAAAGGTTTTCCGGTTGCCTTTGTGCCACCTATGAGTACCAGTATGCCTGCTATTAAACCTGTGATTGCTATAAATTCAAAGCCGACTGAAAATGAGTATATTGAGACAATAATTGGAAGAAATATTGCACCAAAGGCACCGCCTATATGCCCAAGACCATCAGTTAATGCGAAACCAGAGCTTCTCGCCCTTGTTGGATAATTTTCTGCGGTGAATGTGTAAGCAACCTGAAGATACATGCCAAGGGCCATGGCCGCAAGGAATGAACCAATGAATAATGTTATCTCAATTTTAAGCGCGAACAATGTTAAGCCTATGAACCATATAATAGTATCAAAGAATATTACATACTTCCTCTCAAATTTATCAGCTGTTAATATCATTATGATTGCACCAACTGGATAGCCAACAGCACCTATTGCAAGGTAGAGTATAGAACTTGATATGCTAAAGCCAGCACTTGAAAGTAATGATGCAGAATCGCCAAGAAATGCGTAATTTCCTATGTACCAGAAGAACCAAACAATAACTAGCAGTGATAATCTTGTTGAGTAAGGCCTTTTAAAAAGGTATAATGTAGGAAACTTTCCTGTCTCTGTATCCATATTTATTTTCTCCGGTTCTGGAAGTTTTCCAATCTTTTTTTCAGCAGTTTTTTCCATCATTTCAAGGATTCTCTCAGCCTTTTTTATATCCTTTTTCTTTAATGCCAGCCACCTTGGGGATTCTGGAAGCTCGAACCTTAATATTAGGGCTATGAACGCTATTATTGCGCCTATGCCAAAGAGCCAGCGCCATCCATTATAGTAAACAGGAACCAATTCAAGACCTATGAAAGGTGTTATTGCCTGACCAAGTATACCAACTAGAAATGTATAAACAGTTATCTTTCCACGGACCTTTGGAGGTGCAAATTCACTTATGTATGTTGATACTAGGTTTAGATCTGCGCCCAGACCGAGACCTGTTATAAACCTAAATACGGTAAGCTCTGGAACATTTACTGATATAGCATCACCAAATGAGCCAAGGGCTGTTAGTGC
Source organism: Thermoplasmata archaeon (assembly GCA_021826785.1). GTDB lineage: Archaea > Thermoplasmatota > Thermoplasmata > Thermoplasmatales > Thermoplasmataceae > Picrophilus. The sequence continues at coordinate 1,455 of JAKAYN010000173.1, forward strand.
CATAGTTATTATCATTGATCTGTATCTACCTATAATATCTGCAGTGCTACCTATTACATATGATCCAATACCATAACCTATTAGACCAACAGATAATGCCAGAAAAAGGCTTGTAGATGAGCCGAGGTGGAACTGCGCGTCTATTGCAGGCATTGCCAGCCCGATATCGGATATATCATAGAATGTAAAAAAGTATCCAACGCCTATAATTGCAAGGTATGAATAAGGTAATGACCAAACAGGTATCCTATTTGCCCTTGCAATTATATTTTCAACACTGTTTTCCATTGTATAAATAAAGATTGTATCTTATATAAATTTTTAAGACATCATTAAATTTGAATGGTGTTCAAATTAATGTTTAAAGTTATTGTTTAATATTCAATATTTATTTCTAAAAATGAATTTAAATTTGTAATTATGTGGAATCTAAAAAAATTAAATATATTACTTTAATTATAAAAAAATAATGCATTATTGAATGCGTCATTATTGTAATTTTTATGACTTTTATATCATAATTGTGATTATCTAGAGAAATATAGTAAAAATTGTTTAAAAATAACTTTATATATGAATTAGTAATTTAAAAATTGATAGATATGGCAATCTCGTATCCTGTATGGGATAGTGCAATGTTTGCATATACAATATCATCACATATACTATTCGTTAGTTTGAGTATGGCATTGGCCATAACAATAACAATAGCCGAATTCCTAGCCCTTAGGAAGAAGGATAAATACTATGATACATTGGCTTACAAGTTATCGAAAGGACTGGTTATATTCTTCGCCGTTGGTACAGCATCAGGTACAGTCATGGCCATGGAGCTTTTCCTCTTCTGGCCTAACTTTATGAAAATTGTTGGACAGGTTTCAATAGGACCGTTCTATGTTGAAGTGTTCTCATTCCTGCTAGAGGCAATTGCATTGCCAATGTATGTTTACTTCTGGAAGGACTTTAAGAACAGGTGGGAGCACTGGGCCCTATCACTTGCAGTAACAATAGGTACATATTTATCAGCATTTACAGTTACAGAAATAAATGCATGGATGAACACGCCAAACGGTTTCAATGTAAAGTATTATTTATTGCATAATAAAATCATAGATGTAAACCCACTGGCACCATTCTGGACACCATCAACATTTGCAGAGGAGCTTCATATGTCAGGTGCAGTTTACTATGCAGGTATCGTCGTTATACTTGGTTATCTTGCATATAAATACCTTAAAACAAGCAACATGTCCGAGAAGATGGTTTACAGGCGCGGTATAAACATAACTGCAGTCTTTGCAATACTTGATATAATATACCTAGGCGCAACAGGTTCAAATGAGCTTTCAACGTTACTTGTCATAGAGCCATTAAAGTACGCTGCACTTGAGCAGGATATGGTTCCTGTTACATACGGTGCACCTGAGCATATATTTGGTGTGATAATAAACGGT
>JAKAYN010000003.1 GCA_021826785.1 Thermoplasmata archaeon
ATAACTCAGAGTATTTTTTCAATGCATTAATACCATTATTCTTTACATCAAAAATGATATCAGATACATACTTAGATATATCCAATTTGAAGACCTCCCTTTAAAATATCAATTATTTTTTCCCTATTTTCATAAAAAAATTCTTTGCTGGATATAACCCATGGATTAATATCCATAATTTTTTTTAACTCAATTAGTCCATTCTTTTTTATTGTATTTCCTGTATCTATTATATCCACAATAGCATCGGCAACACCTGTTAGCGGAGCCACCTCAAGGGCACCATGCAGCTTTAATATGTTCACATTTATACCAATATCATTAAAAAAGTTCCTTGTTATTTTTGTATACCTTGTTGCCACCGTTTTTCCATTTAATTCATCAATTCTATAATTTTTGTTCGATATTAGGCTTAATCTGTATTTTGAAAAATCAAGTTTTTTCAGTAATACTATGTCTTTTCCATTCTCAAAAATTGTGTCAAGACCGCATATGCCAAGACCGCCGAGGCCAACGAAGTATGTTACATCGTCGGGTTTTACAGATATTATTGTAATGTTATTCCAATTAAATATCAGCTTTCTTTCATCTGCTTCTATGTATATTCCAATGTCTTCAAGGAATCTAAGCGATGTATAAAATAACCTACCAGTAGGTATAACGAACCTCATGCGCAACCTAATGCTGCCTGGATCATAGGTTCTCCAGGAATGCTAATTCGAGGTAGCCATCAGACCATGAAAAATTATTATACTGATGGCTATGATGGTGTGTAAAGGCTCCGCTTAAAAATGCACTATTGCAGGCTGCACCTCCAAACACCATCATTCCGTTCATAAACAAATCATGAAATCATTGTATATAAAAATTTTTAGAATTTTATTCATCAATCAATGAAGTTTAACGTTAAATTAATGAAAAGATAATATTTGATAATAAAGACATCAATTTTTTCTATGTAAATATTTATAATAAATAGCATTTTTTATCTATGGACGTTGAAATCTCAATTGATGTAAATAATTGCAATAGCTTAATGCTATCATTAAGCCCCGACAATGATGAAAACATAGATATAAAATGCTACGATCAAAATATTGTTATAAAAATAAAAAATTTAAAGATGCAGTCACTTTATAATGTTATTGATGACATACTTCGTGACTACGATACATGGCTAAAAATGAATGAAATAAAATAGATTTATTCCTCTATTGTTAGGTTTAGCTTCTCCGTCAGTTCTTTATATCTATTTCTTATTGTTACCTCTGTGACACCTGCAACCTCGGCTATTGCACGCTGTGTCCTTCTCTCACCTGTTATTAAAGATGCTATGTATATAGCAGCGGCTGCGACGCCAGTAGGTCCCTTGCCTGATGTAAGGTCATTGTCAACTGCCATTTTCAGTATTTCCTCAGCCCTCTTTCTTGCCTCCATTGATAATCTTAGCTTTGAGCAGAACCTGTTTACATAGTCCTCAGGCTTTGATGGCATTATGTTTAATTTTAAATACCTTGCCATTATTCTGTATGTTCTTCCGATTTCCTTCTTTTTTACCCTTGTGACCGACGCTATCTCATCAAGTGTTCTTGGAACATTTGTTATTCTGCATGCTGCGTATATGGAACCTGCAACAACACCCTCAATGGATCTTCCCCTTATCATGTTCTGCTTTACAGCCTTTCTGTATATTACAGCAGCTGTCTCACGGACATCGTTTGGTATGCTAAGATTTGACGTCATTCTCTCAAGTTCCTGCAATGCCTGTGAAAGGTTCCTTTCTGCAGCGTTTGAAACTTTTATTCTCTTCTGCCATTTCCTTAGTCTGTATAGCTGTGCCCTGTTTCTTGTTGGTATGGATTTTCCATATGAATCCTTATTCTTCCATGATATATCTGTTGAAAGGCCCTTATCATGAATTGTATACGTCATTGGTGATCCTGTACGTGCACGGCTCTCATTCTGCTCTGAGTCAAATGCACGCCACTCAGGCCCCTCATCAATGTAACTATCATCAATGACAAGACCGCAGTTTGAACATATTAATTCTCCCCTCTCGTAATCCCTAACTAACTGGGATGATCCGCATTCCGGGCATTTCTCAATATCATATATGCTTTTTTTCTTATCTACCATTTTAACACCTCACATACACATTTTTAACATCTATATTTTTATTCAAACGTACAAGCGCATACGGATTTCTAACCGGTCCAAGTATTTTAATGATCTTGCCAACAGGCTTTCCATCATCGCTGTAGACACTTTCATGCATTTTTATGCAGTTATCAATCCGTATTAGCATTTCATTGTTTTTTATATGCACCACACTGCAATTGTACTTCATTAGCAGATTACTATATCCAAATATTATATTTAAATTTTACGCAAATTTATTAAAATTTTTTGATTACACTATAAAAAAATTTGTGGATAAAGCTGTACCCTGATTCCATTAGTTTTTCACTCTATAATTTAGTTCTGAATTTTAAGGATAGTGAAAATATCGCAGGAAATAGAAACACTTTAATATGGTATGTAATGTACTACTTAAATTTATTGGTGATCTTCAATGGAGGAAAACACTGGGCAGAGGTGTCCAGAGTGTGGTTCAGGGCACCTCATAAGGGATTATGAAAGAGGAGAGGTTTTATGTGGCGATTGTGGTATAGTTATAGAGGAAACATCAATAGATCAGGGGCCGGAATGGCGGTCATTCGATTCTGATCAGGACGAAAAGCGTGCAAGGACAGGTTCTCCAATGAGTTTTTTGAGCCATGATAAGGGCCTGGCAACCGAGATATCATGGTCCAACCGTGACTATTACGGAAAAAGAATACCTCATAAAAACCGTGCCCAGATATACCGTGTCAGGAAATGGCACCAGCGCATACGCGTTTCAAATGCATCCGAGAGGAATCTATCTCTTGCGCTTCAGATTCTTAACGACGATGGCTCAAAGCTTGGCATACCAAAGGATATAAAGGAGAGCGCAGCACTTATATACAGAAAGGCTGTAGAGCGGAATTTAATACGCGGTCGCAGTATAGAAAGCATAGTATGCGCAGCAATATATGCAGCATGCAGGCAGGTAAACATACCAAGAACACTTGATGAGATATCAAAGGCCGCGGAGATAAACAAGAAGAAGATTGGCAAGGCATACCGGCACCTTGCAAAGGAGTTAAAGCTGAATTTAAAACCAACGACGCCATATTCATATGTTTCACAGTTCTGTAATAAATTGAACCTTGATAAGGACGTTATAATTAAGAGCGAGGAAATTATTAGAAGAATAAATGAAACTGGCATTTCAACAGGCAAGGGTCCAACAGGCATTGCGGCAGCAGCCATATACATAGCCGCCATAATATCCGGAAAACCAAAGACGCAGAAGGAGATATCAAAGGTCTCTGGTGTCACGGAGGTAACAATACGAAACAGATATAAAGAGATCACTGGCGCACTTGATTTAAATTATGAATAAATTGATTTTTTAATTCCTATTGATATGTATGCTGTGTGGCCTATCATTCTGTTATCTGGCCTTGTGGCATTTTCTCTTACTATGATGTTTCTTTTTATGAGTTCTACCGATTCTTCATGGTATATGCTATTTTTCTCCATTGAAAGTACGGTTTTTTCAAGCTGATTAAAATTTGGCAAGTAAAATGATACACGTCCTCCTGGCTTTAATGATGATGCTATTGAATCCATGTAATTCCATGGGTCTGGAATATCAACTACAATAGCATCGAATATCTCACCGGCAATTTTTTTAATATCACCATTAATAATACGCCAGTTTTGAGTATCAATAACTTCCTCAACGTTTTTCTCTGAAATATCTATATTTTCAGGATTTACGTCAATACTGGTCAGGCTTCCATTGTTATTTAATATATTTAATAATGCATAGCTCATTGTGCCTATACCTATGCCTATTTCAAGTATATTCATTCCAGGTTTTATGCCTGTTTTAAAGATCATGTATGATATGTCCTTATCTGCTATTGACTGTGTCTTTCTTAAATTCACATGACTGAAGTATGCCGGCTGCGGTTCAAGAACAATGAATTCCATGCCTTTTAATTTAATTATGTCTCCAGGTTCTATTATTTTATATTTTGGCACATTTATTTTTTCTCCTTTTATTAATGCAAAATCATCATAGAGCTTTCCTATAATATCACCATGTTTTATTATATACATATTATCTCCTGCAACGGTCAATAAAATTTTTGAATATCACAGTTCCATACTCTGTGTTGTTCACCTCTGGATGAAACTGAACACCAAATATATCCTTACTTTTATGATAAAAGGCTTGGATCTTACACGTATCTGAATATGCACACACATTGTATTCATTGGATATTGATTTTATCTCGTCATTGTGGTTCTCCCATGCATTTATTGAATTTGGAATATCATAAAATATGCCGCCAGTGGATGTGAAATTTACTGTTTTCCTGCCGTACTCCGCATGAACGGCCTTTGAAACTATGCCACCGGAATCAAGTGCTATGAATTGTGCACCAACGCATATGCCAAGAACCGGATAATTATATCTATGCATGTAATCCTTTATATTGCCGAGCTTGCCCATCTCACTTTCTATGCTTGCAGGGCCACCGGACAAAACAATTCCATCGGCATCAGCAAGCGCATCGGCATCAATGGTATTTGGCACTATAACAGATTCAACACCAAGATCCCGGACAGTGCGCCATTCCCTATGAGTCCACTGGCCACCGTTGTCTATTATATATATCTTCATTTCATTTTGTATTTTTATTGAATATATAATATTTTCAAAGGACATTATTTTTTTACATAAAAAATATTATATTCATTTATATTAACCATCAGAATGAAGATCAGTGCTGTGATACCAACAATAAACGAGGCTGAAACCATAGGAAAGGTTATTAATGGCTTGAAATCAATAGAAAATATTGAGATAATTGTTGTTGATAGTAACTCCAATGATGGTACACAGGATATAGCAAGGTCTCTTGGCGCCATTGTTATAAACGAACCAAGGAGAGGTTACGGCCGTGCCTATAAAACAGGCATTGAAAAAGCCTCAGGTGATATAATAGTGTGCCTTGATGGTGATAATACATATCCATATGAAATGGTAAAACCCTTGATAGAGATACTTAAAATAGACAATGTTGACTTTATATCATGCGACAGGATGACATTAAGAAGCAAGAGCACTTATACATCTTTGCACAGGTTTGGAAACATGGTGTTAAACCTATCAATAAAAGTACTTTTTAATTTCACATTAAAGGATTCGCAGAGTGGTATGTGGGTATTTAAAAAGGAGCTTTACAATAAGATGGGGTATCTAGGAGATGGCATGTCTTTCTCAGAGGACATAAAAATAGAGGCCATAAGACATGGTAAATTAATAGAGATACCAATAATCTACGGTGTTAGATTAAGTGCACCAAAACTTAAAACTTGGGAGGACGGTTTTAGGAATCTCTTTCACCTTTTTGTGAAACGCGTGAGGGCTTAATATTTATATCCGGCGGGCTGATTTTTATTATATAAAATATCACTGATAATATAATCAATGACGCTAAAATAAAATCAAACAAATAACTTATGTCATATGCAATAAATCCCGATAGTAATGAACCAACTATCTGGCCTGCACCATTTAATGAATTGTAATATCCTATGACCTTGCCCCTGGTGGCCTGATCCGCCATGTTTGATATGCTTGTAACCTCGCTTATACTTATAAAGCTCCATACACCTCCAAGGATGCCATAGATTGCTATAAATAATATAAAGTAATAAAGGCCAGATGCATTTATTGTTATTATACCCATTATTATAAAAATCATGGCCCTTAATGATATCGAATAAATAAGCATCCTGTTTGATCCAATGTACTTTATATATCTACCTGCAGGGAAGAATGTCATTGCAGACATCAGGCTGTTAATAAGGTACATAATATATATCTCATCCTCTGTTGCATGGAACCTATTTAATACAAAAACAGGGTATGGCACAAAGAATATTTGAAATGCTGCCATTAATATAAATGTAACAATAAGGTAACGTCTTAAATCCAATGAAATCCTGTGATTATTTGTGTTTATACCCGTGTGTATTATATGCGTAGGGAAGAATCTTAACCTTTCAAAGAGTCTGACTGTATATATCCAGTTCAATCTGTTCCTTTTTATTATTACCTGTGGCTCCTTTAATGTAAATAACGCAGATAAACCCGCTAGGAGATAAACAATGGCAGAAAGCATGTAAACGTATGGCAGAACCGAGGGGCCTTTATCTGAATAAACCGTGAGAAATATTATCCCGGATCCAATGCCCAAAACAGTGCCTATGGCATTGTAGCTGTTGAATTTTCCCATAATGGATGGCCATAGATCTCTGCTTGAATTCTCAAGTATAAGCAATGTTGATACTGGTACACTTGCCATTGCTATGATCTGAAATGCTATTAACATGCCTAAATACGTGTATATGTCATGAACTGTAATTACAAGCATAAGCGATGCAAATGAACCAAAAAATCCTATTAATATGAAGATCTTTCTCTTCTTTATCTTATCTGATATATCTCCCCAGAATATTAATGCCGGCACTGCCGCTGCCGATGAAACTGACGAAACTATACCAACAAACACAACGTTGCTCTTAAGATATAAAACAACAAATAACGGTATTAACGGCGTCGTAAGGCCAGCACCAATATTTGAAAATATATAGCCTATAAACCACCTATTGTCCGTGGGCTCAACCTTTGGTATGTATGCTTATAATATATATAATCTTTGATTATTTAAATTATTAAAGATTATTTATAATATCTCTATAATTTATATTATAATATTCATCGTTAATTTTTATACTTTTATATTCCATTTTTATATGATTTTCCATTTCTATGTTTTTCCTCATGTTTTTTTGCTTCTCTGTGAATATGGTAAATGCATGTCCAGGCCTTCCAAAACGGCCGGATCTGCCTGCCCTATGTGAATATGATTTTATATCATCTAACGGCGCATCGAAATTAATGACCTCATCAACGTCAGGTATATCTATACCACGTGCGGCAACGTTTGTTGCAATCATGGTACCATTTTTATATTTTCTAAACCTTGATATGGATATTTCCCTGGATTTCTGTTTCATATCACCATGTAATGTAACATTTTTAAAGCCACAGCTGTCGAGTATATTGCTTAAAACCACGGCATTGCGCTTTGTTCTGACAAATATTATCCTTTTTAGATTTTTATCATCATCAAGATATGATAGTAAGGTTGAGAATTTTTTATGCTCAGGTATAATTGTATAATCATGAACTATTGTTTTTGGTGTGTAATCATTTGAAACTGATATTAATTTAGGATTATTCATTATATTATTTATCATATCATTTAAATTATCAGGCATTGTTGCGGATGCAAGAACATTCTGCCTTTTTGATGGTAAATTTTCCATTATTTTGTACATATCATCAATAAAGCCCATGTCCAGCATGGTATCTGCCTCATCTATAATAAACATGCAAACATTTGTAAGGTTTAATAATCCTCTATTAACAAGGTCTAAGATACGGCCCGGTGTTCCTATTATTATATTTGACTTTAAATTCATTATCTGGCTTTTCATTGATGAACCACCATATACAACGGCCACCTTCAAAATGTTTTTTGATATTTTTTCTGCAACTGAATATGTTTGAAGCGCAAGCTCCCTTGTTGGAAGCATTATCAGAACACTAACCTTATATTTTGATTCAAGTGCTTTCTGAACTGCTGGTATTAAAAATGCAGCAGTTTTTCCAGAGCCTGTTACAGATTTAATAACAACGTCCTTACCGGCTAATATCTCTGGAATTACAAGGCTTTGAACCTCTGTTGGTTCATAAAAACCCATTGCATCAAGCGATTCCTTTATTCTTTTATCTATTTTAAAATTGAACGATTTCAAAACAAACACTTGTCTAGATATTGTTTATTCAAATATATAGTTATGCCGGAATCGCTTAAAATTTTTATAATAAGTTACAATGATTGTACAATGGACTTTTTTGATGACATATCGCTTGAGCTTGATTCAGGTTTAATAAAAAGCAAGGAAGATCTTCAAAGGGAAAAAATTCGATTGTCCAAGATTTATAATCTTGACTATATACCAAGCGATGTTGAGATACTTAATTATAAGGATAATAAAAAATATGAAAGCATTCTAAGAATAAAGCCGACAAGAACCATTTCTGGTGTTGCAGTTGTTGCTGCAATGACATCACCTGAACGCTGCCCGCATGGAAAATGTATATTCTGCCCAGGTGGTGTTGATACAAACTCACCGCAGTCTTACACAGGTTTTGAACCATCCGCACTTCGTGGCAGATACAATTCCTATGATTCTTACAATATAACGTTTAACAGGTTAAAGCAGCTCGAGACCATAGGCCATGATACAAGCAAGATCGATTTAATAATAATGGGCGGAACTTTCACTGCAAGATCGCCAGAATATCAAAAATCATTTGTTAAAGGTTGTTTTGATGGCATGAATAAATACGTTTCAAATACATTAGAAGAGGCAATGTTAATTAATGAGAGTGCACAGAGGCGCTGCATAGGTTTAACGGTTGAAACAAAACCCGACTGGTTTATGGAAAAAGACATTGATCTTGCACTTGAGTATGGAACAACAAAGGTCGAGCTTGGGGTTCAGATATTAAATGATAAAATACTTCATATAAATAATAGAGGCCACGGTCTTGCAGAAATTATAAGATCTACAAGGCTTGCCAGGGATGCAGGCTTAAAGATCGTTTATCATATTATGCCAGGAATGTATGGTGCCTCATATTCAGATGATATAAAAAGCTTTGATGAAATGTTTTCAAACAATGATTACATGCCGGATATGCTGAAGATATACCCGACACTGGTTGTAAAGGGCACTTCATTGTATAAGCTATGGAAGTCCGGAAAATACATACCTTATGATACAGAAAAAGCGGTAAATTTAATAACCTATTTCATGTCAAGAATGCCTCCATGGGTAAGGGTAATGCGCATGCAGCGTGATATACCAGTTCAGTTTATAGAGGCAGGTGTAAAACGCAGTGATTTAAGAAATCTTGTTATGGAAAATCTAAGGAATTTGAAACTAAAAACAATGGAGATAAGGTCCAGGGAAATCGGAATAGAGAAGCATAAATATGATATGGATTTTAAAATGATTAGACGTGATTATAAAGCCGGTAGGGGTCACGAGATATTTTTGTCATATGAAAACAGCAATGATGATATTATAGGCTTTATAAGACTTAGAATACCATCAGAGTATGCGCACAGAAAGGAGGTTTATAATTCATCAATAATACGTGAAATAAAGGTCTTTGGAAACATTGTTCCACTTGGAGAACACAACAATGAATGGCAGCACCATGGTCTAGGCCATAGTTTATTAAACGAGGAGGAACGCATTACAAAGGAAGAATACGATTTAAAAAGAATACTGGTAATTAGTGGTGTTGGTGTAAGAAACTACTTTAGAAAATATGGTTATGAAAGAGTAGGACCGTACATGGCGAAAAGTTTATAGTTAATCCCACTGTTTCCACTGGGATAGATATGCCTCAGAGATTTCATAAAGCCTTTTTACATCGTCCTCAGGTATAACATTTAATTTTCCAATGATTTTTGAAAAGACAAATATTTTGCATGATTTTTCCAAAACCTGTGCTGCAGTGTATGCCCTTTCCATGTCACTGCCAACGGCAACGGCACCATGGTTTGCCATTATAGCAGCGTTTGAATTATCAAGCGCAGACGCAACGTTTAAAGCTAGATCCATACTTCCGGTAATTGCATATTTTGCGACTTTAACATGGCCAAGTATCATGGCGACATCCTCTGTTATTACAGGAAGATCCTCATTAATAACTGAAAGAATTGATGAATAAGAGGCATGTGTATGCACTATGGCATTCACATCATTCCTTTTTTTGTATATTTCATAATGCATTAACCTTTCACTTGATGGCTTGAATTTTCCTGATATGACATTTCCGTTTATGTCTGTCACAACCAAATCTTCTTTCTTTAATTTTTTATAATTCTTACCACTTGGCGTTATAACTATATTTCCATCATCGGTTCTCATGCTTATATTTCCCCATGAACCAACGGTCATTGATGATGATATAATTTCATTAGAGGCCTCTATTATTTTATCCCTTTCAAAATCATACATAAAAAAGTATATTATTTTATTATTTTAAGATTGCCTGAAAATTTTATCTCGCATCATTGAGATATGACATAAAGGTATTTGCGGCACCTGTTATCTGGCTGCTGCTACTAAGATACTCCATGACGTACTGTGGTGGATTAGGATTCCACTCACCGTGCTGTGGTGATCCGGAGCCAAGAAGACCACCACTCTTTGGTGCATACATATATGCATTGAATATATATGTACCTGAAGGCCCCGTTATTATAAACGTTGTTGTTATATGATTGTCATATGTAACGTATTTCTCATATTTTTTCATGATATTGTATATTCCTATTGGTGCCTCTGCCTTTATAACAGAGAGACCGTACGTTGCCAAACTTCCATTTATTGGTTTATTATTTATCGTTCCGGTCATTGTTTCATTGTACATGTATATTGGATAGAATGTGTAATTGTAACCTTTAGTTGTTTTAAATGTAAAGTCACCCTTAAAAAGAAGGCCCGGCTGGCCTGTGGTTCCATTTGAGTATATATCTCCTGGATCCGCTGTATGCAACTCAACGTATTTATATATATCAGTTGTGCTGTTTATTGCATAGTATATTGCCCAGGAATCAGTTGCACCTATTGGACAGCCATACCATGATATAAAGAAAACACCGGACGAACCGTTGCTAAGCATGTCCTTGTTTGATACCATATAGTATTTATCGCTTGTTATTGAAGATGGTGCGCTAAATGGAGCCTTATATAAAGGATGCGTTAAAACAACGACGACCAGAACAACTATTATGATGGCCGCCACAGCACTTCCAATAACATTCTTGTTTTTGAGATTTATACTGTTCTTGCTGTTACTTTTTTGATTCTTTGATGATGAATTCTTATTTTTAGAATTTTTATTCGTTACCTTTTTATTATTTTTTGCCATTAAAAAGCTAATTGAAAATTTTATATATATATTTTATTTTTTTCTGATGGCCTTTACAATCCTGCCGTATGGCGTAAATATAAGTATCAATACAATCAGGGTGCTTGTGTAAAGATATAAATAGCTGTTCTTTGGCACATGATCTGCGTATATCGCTGGCCATTTTCCTTCAAGCCTTAATATATTAAGCTTGTACAGCCCGAACCATGGTATATCTCCGTATGCAACACCAACAATCTGGTTTAATTTGACCGGTTCTATATTAAATAATGTTTGATCTGTTGCACAGTATGCATTATACGTTTTATTATAATATATAGAATCCTTTGGGAGTGTTGCAACATTGTGATCACCGGCAGTTATAAATCCAGAATCACCAACGTATCTTGATACGTTTATCATGAGGTTTCTATGTGCATAGCCGACATTTTTTAGTATAATAATATCATTATATATCTTTATCCAGGATTGATTATCATAGCCTAAAATTACAGGCCTTGTACCGTTCCATGCAAGGTAAAACATTGCCCGGTGTATTATTATTCTTGGGCCATCATGATATAAAATAACGTTGCCATACTCACCATAGGTTCTATAATCTGAAATCTTGCCGGCAACGTATGTTTTTATATCGTTAATACTGTTTACCTTTTTTACGAATACAATGGAACCCTCATCTATTATACCTGGCTGCCAGTAATTTGAGTGTTCCATACTATAGGATTCCACAACTGAAAATGGTGGATAAACACCAGAGTAAAGTTCTATGCTTATAATAGCTATTATTATAATAATTATAATTAATGCATAGTAAGCAACACGCCTTCTCATAATGTTTGGATAAGAAAATCTATGTATTATAAATTTTTCACTATTTCAATTGAAATTAATATATCGTTAATTATGTAATATTCATGATTTTTATACTATTAATAACATATTAAATTATAAGCATAAAATATAATCATAAATAAAAATTTGTATATTTAAATTATTAATAAGAAAATAAAATTTTATTGGTTAATATTTTTTCATTATGTTTTCTATACATTTTATAATACTATGAAAATCATTTATATTTTCCTCTATAAACATATAAGCAAGCTTATCGTCTATTTTACCATATCTATGCACAAGAAGATTCCTGAAACCTTTCATGTTCTTCATTAGATTTCTAGTATTAATATTTATAATATTTTTACTATAAAGATTATCTATCATAGATGAGTCATCCTCTGGTATTCCAATATCCAAATCTGAATTAATTATATAAAAAATATCGATTAAATTTTCAATGGAAAACTCCATTCTTTTATATATGCCATCTTTAATAATTCCAAGATTCTGAAATTTATCAAAGGAATCGGGTAAATTATTTTTTATTAATTCCAAGCTTTCCTGAATTTCCTTTATTTTATTTTTTATTATATCCTTTCTCATTGTATTCGCTCCAGGTTTATGTAATCATAATATCCGCGTTTATAATCCTCAAAATCTTCTATGGTGTTCCTAAAAATGTCATATATATCTTTATCTTTATAGTACAGTATTTTACCCTTTAAAACACTGAATCTTATGTATAACGGCAGATCCTGAAATATGTGCACGTCAAAAATATCATTTATATTTGCAAGTACAGTTAATCTAAATTTATTTCTATCATCTTGATTTCCCTCATAATAAATGCACAGATCAATATCAGAACCATTATGAAATGTACCGTTTGCAAAAGAACCGTAATTAATGATAAATTTTATTCTTTTCTTTTTATCCAGATTTTTTATAATGTTAACTGTCTTGTTAATAAGAAATTCATCCATAAAAATTAAATTATAACCAATATTAAGAACTTTATGATTTCCAATATTCGAAGTCTAAGATTTTAAAGATCCATTTATTATTTATAATGCTTAAATGAAAAAAACAATCTAGTTAATATTATTAATAGGATGTCTCACATTTTATAATATATACTGCAATTGTATAAAACTATCTATAATAATTTAATTATGAGATATGCTGTAGAAGCATATTCCATTGATAATGGAAATTATGGATAATATAG
>JAKAYN010000174.1 GCA_021826785.1 Thermoplasmata archaeon
GATCTTCCCGGATCAAAGAAGCCTATCCATAGCAATAGAATACCAAAGAATTCGGCATAATATAGAAATTCTGGAAACTCAACGATGTATAATGTTCCTGCAATGCTGACAACTATAACACCGAGAATTATTGATATAAGCCTGTAATTCCTCCTCTTTTTATAACTGATCGCGGCGATTAATATAATAACAATGGCTGCAGGGAAGGTAATTAAAGATGAGGCTACTGTATCATTAATTGGTAATGGACCGAAAACAACGTAATGAATTATTATGCGCTGGACATGAAAAATCAACAGCGAGATAATAAGGTATATTGAGGCGGCCATCGAATATATATAATAGTATTTGAGCCAGCGGCCGCCAATCAGGTTTGCCGAGCCGAATGATAGAAAAAGAACGATTTCTGCAACCGCAAAAAGATATATTTTTATCAGCAGCTCATTAAATATATTATATGCAAATAGCACCTCCAGAAGAACGGAGAATGAAAATAGCCACATGCCAATTGACCAGTATAACGGTGATAATTTGTGATTTCTTGAATAGTTAATTGATATGAATACTGAAAGAATTGCCGATAGAAAGAATATGATTATTGTTGATACTATTACTGTTTGCTGTAAGTCCATTAACTATAAATCAATATGATTATAAAGATCTATCGAATTTTATTTTTCTAAAGTTTTTATATTTATAATAATAGCATTATAATAAAAACATAAATCCATAATGGTATATTTTTAATATATAAATATTATAATTCCTCTATAACGATGCTTTCAGGAAAATGCCCTGGAATGCCGTCTAGATCCAGATCATTTATAAATCTTGAAAGCTCATCCATTGACGTTGACATTATTACAATACTGGTGCCGGTATCTGATGTAAAATATACATCATTGTATTTATCTATATTAGACTGAAGTTTTCTTATCAAATTTATATATCTATTATCATATAATATATATCCAGATGATACCAGTAAGGCCTGAAGTCTATACATATCTTTCATTGAGTAATCAAGCATGCTTTTTACATCGAACCTTTTTTGTATTATATCGATTATATCGTTAAACTTTGATTCCATCCAGGAATTGTAAAATATCGATGATGATGCATATTCATGTGCATTTATAGTTTCTATTCTTGACCTCATTGGTATTGCATAGAAATAAAATAGTTTATCTATTTTTATTTCAAAGCCTGTTGATGATAAATCTTCTATACCTGGATAGGAAAGCCATATTGAAACGTTTCCAGCGGCTGATCTTGTGCCTGAACCGGAAACGTGCCTGGCAAGGTATGAAACAAAGTTTTTATCCATTGATGCTTCCATGCCAAAGACTGCTGCGGCAAGTGCCCTTGCCGTGGCTGATGCCACAGCTGCCGATTCCCCACGACCCGTGCCGCCATTATATTTTCTTTTCATTTTTATGTTAAACTCAAAGGCCGCATCAATTTTATATTTATTTCTAATGAATGAAAGGGCCTTTTCAGCCCTGGCATTATATTTCTCGTTACTCTTGCCATTGAATATGATTTTATCATTTCCTGATCTTAATACCCTGCATGTAACATCGCACATAGAGAAATCCGTTGTAAAGGATATTGATGGGAAATTGGCTATATTATTGTTTTTATCATAATATCCAAGGAATTTATATAAACCTGTTATCGGATATCCTGTAGCATGAAATGTTTTATTGTATTTAATATCAGGCGGATAATCCCTTGTTTCATTGTATATGCCAAGATCAAATAACATGTCCCTTATTTTATTACCATAAGCCTGAAAATCATTCAACAATATCACCCAGTAATTTCATTGTCTCATCAAAATTTATGTTATTTATTGCATTTATATTGTATTCATTGCATTTTTTTATTGAGTAGTCCTCCATAATTTTGTATACTGGCAACTGCTCGGCAAGTCTTTCACCTGGATCATTTTTGTGGGTGTACATCGTTCTGCTCAGAAGTCTCTGCCTGTGAATATTAATATCTGAGATGTAGATATAAAAAATCTTTATTTTTTTAATAATATCAAAATCAAACATACCAGGATCGAAATATAATGATTCAATAACCATTGATTCCCCGTTTTTTAATGCCCTTGATATAATTTTATTGTAACCACGGTACATTAGTTCGGCCTGATATAGATAACCTTTAATGATATTTTCATTATTCATTGGGCCAAAAAATCTCCAGGCCTCATAGACGCTTACATTCATTACATCATCATTTAAATATGATCTTAAGAATTCCCTTAGATAATCGCCGGATAGCATTATATCTATATTGTTTTTCTTTGCAATATATGATGCCAGGCTTGTTTTTCCGACGCCCGGTATGCCTGCAATGAACACTATCATTGGCATAGTATCGTTTTTAATTTAATTACCTTTTCACTTAGTTTTTTTATTTAATATTTCACTAAATTTTTAAATATGATTTTAACATATTATAAGCATGGCAGAGACATGGGAAGTAAAGGAAAAGCTAAAACCAAGGGGACTTGATGGCATATCAGACCAGCAGATAGACTATCATTTTGATTTCCACTATAAAGGGTACGTAACAAAGCTCAACGAGATATGGTCAAAGCTACCGGACGTGGATTTAAGCAAGGCAAACCAGAACTACAGCGATCTAAGAGAAATGAAACTTGAGGAAACATTCAACTATGACGGCTCAATGCTGCACGAGTATTATTTTGAGTCGTTGACGAATGAGCACACCGAGATGCCGGCAAGCGTTAAAGAGCAAATAGAGAAGGACTTTGGCAGCTATGAGAAATTTGTTGCGCTTTTCAAGGCAACGGGCACAGCCTTTAGGGGATGGGCACATTTAATATTTGACCTTAACTATGGAAAGCTCAGGATAG
>JAKAYN010000175.1 GCA_021826785.1 Thermoplasmata archaeon
ATCTTATAAATTAAAGGATTGTTTTGGAATAACAGGCGGTTCCTACGGCGGATACATGACAAACTGGATAGTATCGCATTATGATTACTTCAAGTGCGGAATCTCGGAGAGGAGCATATCAAATCTATTAAGCATGATAGGAACAAGCGATATAGGCTTCTGGTTCAATGCGATACAGCTCAATATAAAAGATCCTTACAGAGAGGAATCCATTGAAAAATTAATGAATTATTCTCCAATAAAATACGTCAAAAATGTGAAAACACCATTAATGTTAATAACCGGCGATGAGGATTACAGATGCCCTATAGAGCAGGCCGAACAGTTTTTCATTGGTTTAAAACTTAATAAAGTTGATACAGAGCTAATAAGATATTTCGGTGATAACCATGAGCATGCCAGGGCTGGCGTGCCAAAGAATATGATAGACAGACTTTACAGAAAACTTGACTGGTTTGATAAATACCTTAAGACATGTAAGGAATAAACATTAAATACAAACTTTATTTATTATTTTCATGTATGAGGATTATCTAAAAAATATGAAGGGTATTATATACAAAAATCTCATGGAAAGTTATTTGCCGTTTCCAATTGATAAAAAGCTTTTTTCATCATGGTCTGATAAGATACCGCATGGTGGCGATACAATAATTTATACATCTTATATGTATCAAATCGCACCGTTGTTAAAAAAATTCGAGAGGTATGCAAACACATTTTCAAAGATAAAAATACCAAGAAGTTTAATGTCGCTTGCGAGCTTTTTTAAACCTGATAAAGACCAGCTTGCCAGGTCATTTAACATACTAAGAAACATAGCAAACATTTTAAAAAACAATGGCATTGATTTTGGATACTTATATGATGATGAGCCATACAGTGGCGCATTATTAATAGAGCTTGGAATGGTTGATGCTTTTAATGATTATGCAAAAAAATTGAATGAATTTTTTATAAACAATGGGGTAAAAAACATAATAACGCTTGATCCACACACACATAATGCTTTAAAAAGGGCCAATTTGAATGCCAATGTAAAGAATTATCTTGAGCTTGTGAGCTTCAAGGGCAAGGGCTCATACGTTTTTCATGATTCGTGTCTTTACTCGAGGCATTATAATATGTATGATAGAATAAGATATATTATAAAAAATTCAGGAATAGAGCTTACAGAGGATTATTTAATAACATCAAAGGAGATGGGCCTCTGCTGCGGCGGCCCTCTTGGCATAATATCTGAAAATGATAGTGGTAAAATAGCAGAGATAAGGTATAACCAGCTCAGATCATTAAATGAGAATATATTGGTTGCATGCCCGCTATGCTATGAAAATCTGTCAAAATTTTCAAAAAACGTAAAAGACATAGCCGAGGTGGTATCATGAGCTGGACTGTAAATGTATCCAATGCAATAAAAAATAACGCACCAAAGGTTCGCAAAATACTTGATGAGCACCCATATATAATTGATGCTGCAAAAGACCTCAGAAATAAAAAGCTTGATGTCATTGAAAATATTGAAAAATACATAGAGCAGGTTAAAATAAATGTTGAGGCATCAAACGGCCATTTCCATTTCGCAAAGACAAAAAATGATGCATTATCCATAGTTGATAGTATAATAAAAAATAAAAATAGGATAGTATTATCAAAATCAAACGTTCTTTATGAGATATCATTAAGAGAGCACCTTTCAAATAGGGATATCTGGGAAACTGATCTCGGTGAATACCTTGTCCAAATAGGAAATGACATGCCGTCGCATCTTGTTGCACCTGCGATACATCTCTCAAAGGATGATGTTGCTGGGCTATTAAATAAAAATCTATCAAATGATATAAATAAAAGCACATCCACAGAGGAAATGGTAAGGTATGTCAGAGAATTTTTAATGAAAAAGTACATAAATGCTGATGTTGGAATAACAGGCGCCAATGCGGTAGCTGCCGATACAGGTTCAATAATACTTGTTGAAAATGAGGGGAATATAAGAATGGATACCGTTATGCCAAGGATACATATAGCAATCACAGGCGTTGATAAAATCGTTCCAAGGCTTTCAGACGCTTTCGAGGAGGCCATGGTCCAGGCAGCATATGCCGGATTTTACCCACCAACATACATAAATGTAACATCTGGGCCTAGCTCCACCGGTGACATAGAATTAAAAAAGGTAACACCGGCTACAGGGCCTGCGGAGTTTCATTTGATTTTACTTGATAATGGCAGGCTCGATGCGGCAAAGGATGACTTAATGAGGGAATCGCTGTTATGCATAAGATGTGGGAGATGCTATTTCTCATGCCCTGCATACAGGCTTTATGGAAAGGAATTTGGAAACCCACCATACACTGGGCCGACAGGCATTATGTGGTCCGCAATAACGATGAATGACTACTCAAAATCACAGCTTTGCATGCACTCCGCAGGATGCCGTGAGGTATGCCCAATGGGTATAGACATACCAAAGGTCATAGAAAAAATAAAATTTCTTGATTTAAGCTAATTTTTAGGTTTTGATAATTTTAATATATTAATAGAGACCTCTACATGGTCTCTGGGCCTCATCTGTGAGTTAAATGCCTCGATTATTCTCATGTTTTCATCTATAACATAGGTTATTCTTGGTGGCAGCATTATTCCAGTGGCATCGTAAAGCCTCCTTAGTTTTCCGTCAGCATCGCTTATCAATGTGAATGGCAGCTTATACTTTTCCTTAAATTTTTTATGTGATTCTACTGAATCCGAGCTGACACCAATGACCGTTCCATTAAAAGATAAAAGATCATTATAGTTATCCCTAAAGGCGCATGCCTCCGCTGTGCAGCCTGGTGTGTCATCCTTTGGATAAAAATATAGAACAACCCTGTGTT
>JAKAYN010000176.1 GCA_021826785.1 Thermoplasmata archaeon
TGCAATAGACGAAGTTTTGGCTGACATAAAGGCAGGCCATCCACCAGATGCTTTTCAGGCGCATTTTGGACCGCAGCTGATATCATACATTGAGGATGCACCAAACGGTGCAAAGGACTTTGTAAACATGACACCAATAGCCAAGAAAATTGGATTATATTCAAATGCAGTAACACAGGTTTTAATGGCTGGAACATACAACGGAACAATGTTCTCATTGCCTGTAGATGTTCACAGGGGTGCAATGCTGTACTTTAACCCACAGGTCTTAATAAAATACAATCTGCCATTGCCAAACAATTTAACAACATTAATAAAGGACAGTGAAGTGCTTCATTCAAAGGGATTATCGGCATGGGCAGTTCCAGGTGATGACGGCGGTTGGGACGAGTTTAACCTCTGGGAAGATATATTCCTATCGGTAACGGGCAATGGTACCTTATATGATGAGGCAATGTACGGTGTGCTTAACCTGAGCAATCCAGTTGTGCTTAACTATGTAAATGAAACAAGCAAGATATTACAGCAGTTCACATCATATGGTTACTCAGGAGAGAGCGCACAGACATGGACACAGGCAATACCAAAAATAATAGATGGCAAGGCTGTTTTCCAGGCTAATGGTAACTGGTACTGTAACTATGCATACGATTATGATAACACAACAACTTATCCAAATGCAGCACCATATAATAACACATCATATATAATGAGCCACGACATAAAATTAATGTCAATGCCATTCCCTGGAACATCAAAGTACTATGTATTAGTTGATGACTCCGTTGCAGTTCCAACAGGCCCAACACAGAAGGAAGGATTAACATTTGCAGAGTACTTCTCATCATACTCTGGCCAGCTCGTATTCACAAAATGGAAGGCAGTCACATTCTATAATAATATAACAACAGATTACTATAACACACCGGGACAGTGGTACAATTATGAATCATTGCTAAATCATTCTAGCAATGCAAAAAGCTTCCTATACCAGCTATCAGACGGTGGCTTCTTTGCAGGTCCATATGCTGAGCTTGACAGCGCATTCCTTGCAACAATATATGCGCATCCAAATGTTAATGACTCAGCAGCAAGGGCAGCATTTGTATCAGATCTAAAAGCAACACTTGCAAAGGAAAAGAGTGACTGGTTAAAGGCAAATAACCTTGGATACGGCTTTATGGGTACATTAAGTGATCCATTTGGTGGATACCTCCCACCATGGGTATCTTCTAATACAGCATCTGTAAACGCAGCATCGATAAATGCATCAAACACCGGCAATTTAAACTCAAACAATGCATTCAATGGAAACATATACTCTGTGATAACAGAGTTCATAGACAATGTTATAGCCGAAGTAAAATGGTGAAATAAATGTATCATACAAATAGCTTAAAAAGGAAAATAACTGTATTATTTGCGGCCCCTGCGATAGTATTTGGGGCTATATTATTATATTTTGTATTTTATAATGTTTGGGTATCAATGCATTCCGGTTCAAAATTTATAGGTTTAAGTGCATATTCAATAATATTCTCAAGCTCATCATTTAGGAGTACCGTGGCACATTCACTTATATGGTCATTTATTATTATTGTGGTTGGTAACATTCTTGGCATGCTTTTTGCAGGCCTGATATTTTATGTAAATAGCAACAGGTTAAGAACGGTATTCCTTTCAGTTTTTGTTTATCCACTTGCAATTTCATCAGCTGCCTCTGCAGTTATATGGATGTGGATGTATAATTATTCAAGCGGTATAGATATATTACTTACAAAGATAGGTTTTCCAGCCATACACTGGGTAAATTATCATTTATTATTATACAGTTTGATACTTGTTAGTGTATGGACTTTTACAGGCCTTGCCGCTATATTTTACTATGCTTCATTTAATGGAATAAACAAATCTGTAATAGAATCAGCCCATATAGACGGTGCAGGGCCCTTCAGAATACTTGTTAAAATATTAATACCTGAGGCAAAAAATGCCTTTATAGTTAGCACAGCTTTATTGTTTATATTCACACTGAGAATATTTTCGTTACCTTACGTTGCAGAGGAATTAAACCCATTCTCAAGGACAATGGTTGAGCAGGTATTCTACTATTATATAAGCATAGATTTCCCAGAAGCTTCTGCTGTAAGTGTGATAATAATATTGATAGGTATTGTCGTTATAATACCCTTTGCCCTTATAGGAATAAAGAGGTGGTTAAAACTTGCCTAAGGCATATATACTAATAAGGTCAGGTTTAAAATTTGTTGCATTGATTATACTCAGTATAATGTGGATATTTCCTGTATACTTACTGGTTATAGATGGTTTAAAGAGCGCTTTTGGTGTAGTTTCAACACCAATATTTATTCCAGCATCGCCATCTTTAAGTTCGTATTCGGCTGTTTTTTCAGGCCTTGCAACATCATTAAAAAACAGTATAATAGTAACAATACCAGTTGCAGTAATATCAACCTTCCTTGGTGCAATGGCCGCATATTATTTCTACAGGGTTTCTTCATATTTTAATTCCTTTCTTTTTACATTAATAGCAATAGCGACATTTATACCATTTGAGGTTGCACTTGTACCATTGATAAGGCTTGAAAGCGATCTTGGAATATTCAATTCATATCTAGGATTGATCTTTGGTTTACTTGTCTTCTTCTTACCTGCTGGTGCACTGATAATGTCAATATTTATACCGGTACTTCCAAAGGGAATAATCGAATCTGCAAGGATAGATGGTGCCAGCGACTGGAAGATATTTTCAAAGATGGTATTGCCATTAACGACGCCGGGCTTAATATCGACATTTGTTTTTATATTCATAGAGAGTTGGAACAATTACTTCATACCGTTGGTTACAACAA
>JAKAYN010000177.1 GCA_021826785.1 Thermoplasmata archaeon
TTGGGCGTTTTTGCCCGTGCCAGCTCCATCTCACGTATGTGCCTTTCGAGTTCATACTTCTGTGTATTTTCAAATTCTTCCCTTTTTGCACGCTCAGAGGCACTCTTTATTTCATTGCACCATCTTTCAGCGTCTTTTATGTAAAAGTCAACACTGTTTATGGAGTTTCCATTATTGTATTCTATTCTAAGCCTGGATTTTAATTTTAACCTTGGGTTTGCGTATGAAACGTTTATAACGCTTGTTAAATTTAATATAAGATCTGTTTTTGATGGTACGGCCTTTAAAAAGGAACGTTTTCCTGAAATTTCGTATATAACACGCATGTTTGTCAGGTAAATGGTACCGAATTTATCACTATCTGATCTCTTCGCAGGGCCCTTTATAATTTCATACTCATTTATTTCATATACCGGCATTAAATAAAAGATGTTTATCAACGTTTAAATCTTTTCTGTTCTAGAATACGCTCAGCAAACTTTAAATAATACATTAAAATTATGCATCTATGATACACATAAAGGATTACAACAATAAAAGGATAGCCTTTACAGATAATATAACAGGCGCAAGGATATACGGAACTGTTAGAAGAAACCGGGAAGGTTATTACGTAATTGTTTCAGACAGAAACATTGAGATCTCAGCTGGCAGAGTTAAGGATTTGGAGGTTGTATCATAACTTTAATTATTTTTAATATTTTATAATATAAAACATTTAATTATAACATAACAAAATTTATGCCATTTATATATAAATTTTAATTGTATGCAATTATGCGACTGCCGGGATTTGAACCCGGGTTAGTGGCTTGGGAAGCCACTGTGATACCAGGCTACACCACAGTCGCATTCATACTGTATTAATTTTCAGGTATTTTAATCTGTCTTTTTATTGCAAGGTCTAATACCTGTTTTCCGATCTCTGTTAATTCATACTTTTTTGTTAGAAGGCCCATTTTAACAAGCTTTTCTAACCTCTCAGAATCGTTCCTGGTCTTTTTGTATTTTAATATGCTTAGATCCTCAGGCGTTACATATTTTATGTACTCCCGTGCATCAAGATCCTTTAATATGTAATGTGCTCTGTTAGTCATTTGATAGTATGTATGATGCTTGTGCACCTCGGCACTCTTCTTTAACTTTGCGTCAGTTCTTTTTATTGATGTATTTGTGTACTTCTCCAAAAGTCCCATATCATATAATATGCCAAGATAATGACTTATCTTCATCTTTGGTATCTCGGTATATCTCATAATATTCTTTGCGTAATCGACCTTTGCAACCTGGAAATGTTCAAGAACCGTAAGCATTTCATTATTTTCTATAAGCCTTCTTTTTATCTCATCATCGTCCATTATGAATATAAAATATAAGCAACATATTTATGTTTTTACATTATTTATATAACTTTTATATTTTAATGTACCCGACATGAAAATTGCACTTATTATGAATCCAAATAGGTCAAGTATGCCAAAGACCGTTATTCCGGTACCGATGCCAATGTAAGTTGCAATGAATCCAAACATTAAAACTCCAAATATGCCTCCAAGCCTGCCAAATGATTCTGATAAACCCTCACCTGTGCATCTAACCTCGTATCTAAAGCTATCAACTGGGCTTATAACAACGGTTTTATCTGGGCCGGCTGCGCCAAAGAAGTACGCTGCAAGCAATAACAAAATACCGTAATATCTTATATCAAAGCCGTATATTATTATAAATCCCAGTGACAAAAGTGCAATGGATCTTCCAAGAAAACCATAGGTCTGCAAAAATTTTTTACCAAGTTTATCTATTGTGTAAACCGTTAAAAGTGCAGCAGGTATTGTAACCGCCTTTACTATTAAGCTGTAATATGATGACAATGAGAATCCAACACCAAGCATAAAAACCATTATTGTTGGTAGAAATATTGAAAGCCCCTGGTCGCCAACCTGATATGCGAACCAGGCTGCAGATGAAAATGCTATGCTTTTTTTCTCATTCTTTGAAAAATGTCTAAAAATGGATTTTTTTAAACGTCTCTGGCTCCACAAGGGGGATTCAACTATTTTGTACCTTAAAATTATAGCAGGGATTGCAAGAATTCCACCCAATGCAAGAACATACCTCCAGCCATAATTGCCAAGACCAAGAAACATACCGCCTGCACCGTATGCTATGACCATTCCAAAATTGGCCGCAAACATGACCATTGCCATATCTTTATTCATTTTATTCTTAGGTCTCATTTCAGATATGTACGGAAAGGCAATTGCATAATCTGCACCAATGGTCAGGCCTATAATAAATCTGAATATAAAAAGCATCCAGTAATTTATCGATAAAGCGCTTAGCATCGAGGCCAAAAAATACCCTATAAAGTCGTATACGAGCATGCCCCTTCTTCCGATTAAATCGGCAAGAAATCCACCAGAAATCGCACCCAGCGCCGCACCAATAAGCGTTGCAGTACCCAAAAGACCTTCAAGAAACTTTGTTATATGCCATAATTTACCAAGGACAACAATTGATATTGAAATCGCAGCTATGTCATACGTGGCTATGAAGATGCCAAAACCCAGTATGGCTGTGCTTAAATTACTCGCAAATACAGTTCTGGCATCTATGTTCATAATACAATATTAGGAATACCTAAATAAATTTTTTTTAAATGAATTTATTAAAATGTTAATGGTACATAATTCTCCTTTATATAATCTGAAATCACCTTTCCTACGGGTTCCAATCTAACTTTCAGTTCCTTTAATTTTGATTCCGCTGGTTTATCCTTTACATAATTAATACAGGCCGTTGTTATTATTCCATTTTGTATTAGTTTTGATACCATTTCCTTTGCCTCATCATCCTCGACCACAAGGTT
>JAKAYN010000004.1 GCA_021826785.1 Thermoplasmata archaeon
ATCTAAAGATTTAATTGGAAAAAAGGTTATGGTTCTGAGAAATATCAAGCCGGCAAAGATACGCGGTGTAAAATCTGAGGGTATTATCATAGCTATTCAGAATGGTAATGATGTGTTTATTCCAGAGGTAAACGGAAACGACGGTGATTTAATAAAAATAGATAACTTTGGTGTCGACGATAAGTACATATCAATAGACGAAGTAAAAAATTATAAATTTACTGTTGATAACGGCGAATTAATAATTCAATATGGTAATTCAAGGTTCAGGCTTACAAACAACGGATATCCAATACATGTAAATGCACCTGATGGTTCAGGCATTATGCTTTAACTGCTAGGAAAATTTTATTAACCACTTTTTAATATAGGTTTGTTTGCATGATTTTTATGATATTGACTAAATTTGAAAAGGCGAGGATTATAGGCGCAAGGGCCCTGCAGATTGCAATGGGTGCACCGGTGATTATAGATATTTCCCCAGACATCATAGATCCAATAGATATAGCAATGATAGAGTTTGAAAATAACGTTATACCAATAACAATAAAAAGAAATCAATAATTTTTTTATGTGTTTGTTTTAAAATAAAAAAGGTTAAATCATATTTTACATTAGTTAAATATGTTTACTAGACGCGGTGATGCCGGTGAGACCGATACCGGTTTAAGAATAAGGGTTGGAAAGGATTCACCACTTGTTGAGTTTCAGGGTACACTTGATGAGTTAAACTCATTTATAGGTATTGCGCTTGTTACATCAAAATGGGATGATATAAGGAGCGATCTTAATCTTATCCAAAATGATATATTTTTGATTGGAGAGGATATAACGGCCATGGGAACACATAGAACAATAACAGAGGATCGTGTTAAATGGCTGGAGGCAAAGGTCTTTGATTATCGTAAAGAAATAGGCAAGATCAGACTTTTTGTAATTCCAGGCGGTAGCCAGGAGGCTGCAACGCTTCATGTTGCGAGATCCGTTGCAAGGAGGGCAGAGCGCATAGCTGTATACCTTTCAAAACAGACAAGTGTAAATAAATATATATTAATATATTTGAACAGGCTATCATCGCTTTTATTCATGCATGCACTGGTTTCAAACAGGCGCCTTGGCATAGAGGAAAGAATATGGGACATAAGGCGTGAATCATGAAATTAGGCTCTCGTAGCTTATTTCATTAAATTTTCCATAGAATTTTTCAATTTCTGATATTATATAATGCATGGCCTTTTCCCTTGGAACGTCTATGTAACCCATAACGGCAGGTGGTAATCCGCACGGGTTTATACTCAAAAAGCCATTTAAAACATCTTTGCTTATATTAAGCGCAACACCATGGTATGAGACATAATCATCTATTGCCATCCCAATGGATGCAACCTTTTTAAATGTGCCGTTGATATCTGCCCAGATGCCTGGTTCATCCATTGTTTTTGCATTGTACCCAAGGTTTTTTAAAACGTTTATATATGCATTTTCAATGTTATTAAGAAATATCTTTACCTCCTTTTTTCCATTTATTCTTACATCAAATATAAAGTATGAAACGAGTTGTCCAGGACCATGGTATGTTATATCGCCGCCGCGGTCTGTTTTTATAACTTTTACGCCTGCATAGTTTTTTTCGTCTGCCTTTCTGCCTATGGTATAAACAGGCTCATGTTCCACAAAAATTATTGTGTTTCCTATTAAATTATTTTTTCTCATGGATACAAGCTTGTACTGTATATCAAGGCACTTCATGTAATCCATTTTTTTAAGATCAATGTAAAAATTAGTTTTCGAAGTCATCATGTATGCCCTCCGCTATGGTTGGATGCGGGTGAACCGTTAATAACAGATCCTTTATGTTTAAATACGATTCAACGGCAAGGCTAACC
Source organism: Thermoplasmata archaeon (assembly GCA_021826785.1). Classification (GTDB taxonomy): domain Archaea; phylum Thermoplasmatota; class Thermoplasmata; order Thermoplasmatales; family Thermoplasmataceae; genus Picrophilus. Next base: position 1,887 of record JAKAYN010000004.1, read on the forward strand.
TCTGTAATTATCTCTGAAGATCTTGGTGCGGCAATTGCAGCACCCGTTACTGTTCCATCGTCATCATAGTAAATCCTAAAGAAGCCATCGCTATCGTTCATGGTAAGCGCCCTTGGTACGGCCGATGTCATAATCTTCTTTGAATTCTTTGATACATACCCAGTAAATGATATTTCAGGATCTGTATATATTACATAGGGCATTGCCTTGTAATCAACTATAACATCATTGCCGATGATGTTCTCGGCTGCAACATATGCATCATAAAAAGCCTTGTGTGCCAGCATTGGGCCAGTGGTAACATCGCCTATTGCATAGATGTTTTTTACACTTGTTCTCCTGTGGTTATCAGTCTTTATAAACCTGCCGTCCATCTCTATTTTTACGTTTTCCAGACCGATATCCTTTGTATTTGGTATCCTGCCAACTGACATTAATACTATCTCTGAACTTATCTCACCGTTCTCAGTTTTTACCTTATAATAATTATCCTTAGAAACAGATAAAACCTTGCTCGATGTCATTATGTTTATGCCAAGCGATCTTAGTTTTTTATCAACTGCTTTTGAAAGTTCCTCGTTTACCTCTGGAAGTATTCTATCCTTTGCCTCGATGATGTACACTTTTGAACCAAGCTTTGCCATTGCCGTACCTATCTCGACACCTATGTAGCCACCACCTATAACAGCGATGCTCTCAGGAACATGATCTATGCCAAGTATTTCTCTATTGTAATAAACATTGTCTATTCCAGGTATCCTTGCCGGCACAGAACCGGTATCTATTATTATATTCTCAGCTGTATAATCTTTTCCATTAACATTTAATGTGTTTTCGTCCTTTATGGTGCCGAAACCGTAGATTATATCCGCCCCAAGTGCCCTGCATTGCCCCTCAGCGTTGCCTGTTATCTTTGACACCATTTTATTCTTCCATTCCTGCCATGCATTCATATCTATTTTATAATCAATAGAAACGCCTGGCATGTTCTTTAGATAGTATATGCTCTCACTCATCTCTATAAGTGCCTTTGATGGAATGCATCCATAGTTAAGGCATTCGCCACCGAATTTCTCCTTTTCTACCATTAATACCTTTTTTTTATTTTTCAATAGATGAACGGCGGCCTTGTAACCACCGGCACCGGCTCCAAGTATAATTACGTCGTAATCCATTCAATCACCAATGTAGAGTGCGGGTTCCTCGATTATCTCCTTTAACTTCTGTATAAACCTTGCCGCCTCGGCACCGTCTATTAACCTATGATCGCACGCCAGTGTAACGTAAACGCCGGTTTTTAATGAACCGTTTATAAATGCGCTTGTTTTTGTGTTTATTGCAAGTATTGCAACCTCTGGGTAGTTTATTATCGGCGTTGAGTATATTCCACCTATAGCGCCTATGTTTGTTATTGAAAAGGTTGAGCCTTTAACATCGTTCATTTCAAGTGTGTTTGATCTTGCCTTTTCTGCAAGCTCTTTTATCTCCTTTGATATCTGGAATATATCCTTTTTATCGGTATCGTTTATAACGACCACGGTTAGACCATATGGGGAGTCCACAGCTATGCCCATATTATAGCTCTTCTTTATCGTATATGTTCCGTCATCGTTGTATAAAGCGTTCATCTTTGGAAACTCCTTAAATGCTATGGTGCATGCCTTTGCAAAGAAGGCTGTAAAGCTTACATAGCCCTTCTTTGAATAATAATTAATGGCCTTTTCTATGTTCTCAGTTGATATGAAGTCCGTTATCGTAAAATGAGGTATTATCTGCTTTGATTTTGTCATTTTATCGAATATGATCTTTCTTATTCCTGATGGCCTGTATATTTCATCATTGGAAACACTGGTGCTTTTAACATTCATTGATGATATGTATGCATCGATGTCCTCCTTTCTTATCCTGCCGTCTGGCTTTGATGCCTTTACATTTATAAGGTTTATTCCCTTCTCCCTGGCATAGGCCCTAACGGCAGGCGTTGCCTTTACAATTACATTGCCCTCCTCGTTTTCCGCCTTTGTTTCATTGCTAGTTTCTATTTTTACCTCTTTAGTTTCTTTATTTTCTTCAGCTTTGTTCTCAGTTTCAACTATGCCCTCGCCCTCACTTGATTCAATGTTTGCAATAACATCACCGACCTTTACGGTTTTTCCCTCGGGCTCTACCAGCTTCAAAACCTTTCCGCTAACAGGTGATGGTATCTTAATTGTTATCTTATCGGTCATTATCTCAACAATTTCCTGATCTTTCTGTATCACATCACCTTCCTTTATATTCCATTTTACTATTTCACCCTCGCTAACACCCTCGCCTATTGGTGGAACCTTTAAATTGTACATAATTTTCACCTAGTAATTTATAACCTTATTTATAGCATTCATAATTCTCTTCTCGTTTGGAACGTAATAATCCTCAAGTATAAAAGGCACTGGTATATCCATGCCAGTTACCCTTAGTATTGGGGCCTGCAGATAGTCTATGGCCTTTTCCGCTATTGTTGCTGAAATCTCGGCACCAACACCGAACATCTTCGGGGCCTCATGGACTATAACAGCACGGCCCGTTCTCTTTACAGAGTTTATTACTGTATCTTTATCGAATGGATTCAATGTTATAAGGTCTATTACATCCGCGTTGATATTATTCTTCTGAACAACGGATTTTACCAATGGCACCATTGGGCCATAAGTTATTAACGTAACATCATCACCCTCAAGGATTCTTTTAGCCTTTCCTATTTCAACCTTGTAATAATTATCAGGCACATCATTTTTTATTGAATAGTATAACCTCTTTGGCTCAAGGAACATTACAGGATCATTGCTCTCTATTGAAGATATTAAAAGGCCCTTGGCATCGTATGGATTTGACGGCGTAACAACGACAAGACCGGCGGTATGCGCAAAATATGCCTCGCTGCTCTGTGAATGATAAGGTCCACCAGAAACGCCACCGCCATAGGGAGTTCTAAGCACCATTGGAAGTATATAATCACCATTGGTTCTGTATCTAATCTTTGCCATCTGACTTACTATTTGATCCATTGCGGTGTATATAAAATCCAAAAACTGTATCTCTGGGATGGGCCTTAGGCCGTCCATAGCCATGCCTATGCTCATACCGACTATGCCAAGCTCTGAAAGTGGTGTGCTTACAACCCTCTCATCACCATACTTTGCATATAAACCGTCTGTCACGCGAAAGACGCCGCCATCCTTTGCTATATCCTCGCCGATCAATATAACGGATTTATCTTTATCAAGCATTGTGTCAAGTGCATTATTAAGAGCCTTTACCATGTTCATCTCGGTCATTGAATCTCACCCCTTTCCTCGGTTATGTACCATGGATCGTTCTCATAGATGTTTTTAAATAACGTTTCTTTTCCGGGCTTGTTCATCTTTTCGTACCTTTCAACCTCCTTTGAAACCGTGTCATTTATCTCATTTTTTATGTTTGATATTTCTTCATCATTGAGTATCTTCATTCTCTTTATATCGTTCTCTATTATTGTAAGTGGATCCAATGGATCGCCCTCATTTATTATCGTTTTTCTGTACTTGTTAGGATCATCGGCTGTTGTGTGAGGTCCCATTCTGTAAGTAACAGCATCGATTAAAATTGGCATGCTACCCTTCTCAACATTTAATATTGCATTTTTTATTGCATGATAAGCCTCAACGAAGTTATTTCCATCTATTTTTATGCCGGTGAAACCATATGCCTCGGCCTTTTTGGATATCTCAACCTTTGTTTGATCCTCAACCGGATATGATATGGCCCATTGATTGTTCTCGCATATGAATAATATCGGCAATGAATACACGGCAGAAAAGTTCATTGCAACATGGAAGTCTGGTGTTGACGTTGCACCATCACCGAATGTGGCAACAACTATGCCCGGCTTCTTCTGATATTTGTGTGAATATGCAACACCGGTTGCAGCCATTAGATGGCCACCAACCGTTGTTATTACAGGCCCAACGTTCTTGGCTTTATTAGATATATGCAATGGCATATCCCTTCCAAGCTCATTGTCCTTTTCAGTTGAAAACATCTGTGCAAGCACGAAGTCCAGACCAACCCTGGCTATATCAGACCCAAGATCCCTGTAATATGGATAGAAGAAATCTATATCTCTAAGAGCCATGCCTATTGCAGCATGTAATGCCTCATGCCCCATGTTTGGTATATAAAATGGCAAAAATCCCTGCCTGTTTATGCCAAGCAATTTTTTATCAAGTGTTCTCTCCAAAATCACGTTTCTGTATGCATTAATAATATCATCCTTACTAATATCCTCTTCAATCATTTTTAAACCCTCCTTTGATAAAGGCCTCCGCCGCTTTATACGACGTTCTGACAAGCGGACCTGAGGCCACAAAGGAAAAACCAATTTCATAGGCCTTTTCCTCAAGCATTTTAAACCTGTCCATTGAGCAGTACTCAACAACCTCAAGCTGTTTCTTCGTTGGCCTGAGGTACTGGCCTATGGTTACTATTTCAACACCGGCATCATGCAGATCTCTTAGTGTCTCGATTACCTCATCGTCTGTTTCGCCAAGTCCAAGCATTATTGATGATTTTGTTATAATGTTCTTTTTTGATTTTATGTATCTGAGAACGTTTAAACTCTGGTCATAACCCGCCCGTGGGTCCCTAACAGTTTTTGTAAGTCTTCTCACCGTTTCAACGTTATGCGCGATTACATCAGGCTCTGCATCAATAATTTTATCGAGAAAATCATGCACACCACTGAAATCTGGTATCAAAACCTCTATTTTTATTTTAAGGTCCTTTAATCTTCTTATAACACTTGCAAAATGTGATGAGCCTTTATCCGGCAGATCATCACGGTCAACGGATGTAATAACAACGTAATCCAAATTCATCATTTTAACTGATTCATAAACCTTTTCTGGTTCCAGTGGATCCAGTGGCAGCATCTTTCCATGTGTAACCGCGCAGAACCTGCATCCCCTTGAGCAGTTAGAGCCCATTATCATAAAGGTTGCTGTTCCGCTTTCCCAGCACTCTGCTATGTTTGGGCAGTGTGCCTCCTCGCATACTGTGTAAAGATTTCTGCTTGATAATGTACTCTTTATAAAAGTATATCTTTCACCCGAAGGAAGCCTGACCTTATAGCTTACTGGACCTGCATTCATTATTTCTATATTTTCTGTACTTATTAAAAATTTGCGTAAAAAAGAAAAATACCATTTAGACATTTCACGTAACAAGCATTTTATAGATATCTATTGCAGATCTGTTTTCTATTACATCGTGAACCCTTAAAATGTCAACACCGTTCATGGCAAGGTAAATTGATGTTGCTATAGTGCCACCAAGCCTTTTATTAACATCGGTTTTTGTAAATTTACCTATGAAACTTTTCCTCGATGTTCCATATAATAAATTAAATCCAAATAAAAATGACCATGGACTTTTAATAAGTTCTATGTTCTGCTCAGCAGTCTTTGAGAATCCTATTCCAGGGTCTATTATTATATTTTCAGGTTCTATTCCAGAATTTAACATGCTTTTTATTCTATCAAAGAAGAATGTGTTTATTTCAAAGAATATATCATCATAGTCTGTGAATTTATTCATGTTCTGTGGTTCACCACGCATATGCATAACTATGCACCCTTTCTTGTATTCTTTGGCTATTTGAATCATTCTTTTATCAATAAAGCCTGAAATATCATTTATGTAATCTATCTCATATTTTTTTAATATGCTTTCTATTACATTATAGTGTCTTGTATCAATAGATATCTTTATATCATATGATTTTAATATATCAAGCACAGGTTCAAGCCTTTTTATTTCAGTTTCAGGGTCTATTTCAATGCTGCCTGGCCTTGTGCTCTCCCCGCCAAGGTCTATTATATCTGGCTTCTCATCAAGCATATTATATATATTTTTCTCATTTACCCTTGATCCGGGGAAAAACGAATCCGGTGTTGCATTTAATATTCCCATAATGGATGTTTTCTTTTTATTATTAAAAATATTATTCAAAATGTAGTTTTTAAATGGCGTTAAAAAATCGTATTTTTCTATTATCATTGATATATTATCAATTGTTTTTTCGTACTTCTCTGGTTTTATTATTTTGTTTTTTATAAAAGGTTTGCCATCGCATTGATAAAATAATATTTGATTTCTGTTATATGGATCGATATAAAACGTCATAAAACATAAATTTTTTAATATTTTTAATTTTAACGCTTTTAAAGAAACTATTTATAGATAAATGATTTATCTATTAACATGGATAAATCAAAACTATCAATGTATGGCAGTTTTATTTACACAATGATTATAATACTTGTTATAACAATATCTGTAAGATCATCAAATAATATGATAATGACAGATATATCGCTCTTTAGTAAATATGTATTAAACTTTAGTCAGTTTGAGGTTGGCATCCTTGAATCTGTTCTGGCCTTTGGAACGTTCTTCACAACGTCATTTATAAATTCAAGATCTGGTTCTAATACAAGAAGATACCTGTTTATATCTGCAAACATAGGATATACAATTATGCTTGCATTAATACATTTTTCAAATTTTATAACAATCTGGATTATTATAATTTTTTCAGGCTTTTCATTTGGATTAATAATGCCTAACATAATAACAGCAGCGGGATTATTCAATGATAGAAAGACGCGTGAAAGGGCATTAAGCATTTACACAATATCATTAAGCATAAGCTTAATACTTGGGCCAACAATAGCATCATTTGTTCTAAGATATTTTCCGATAGGCGATGCTTTCCTTTTCTTTGTGCCTTTTGGTATCATATCAAGTGCGCTATCTCCGTTCCTGAGATTTCCAGAGGAAAAAAAGTCAAATGCACATGTAAAAGTGTTTTCAAACAATGGTTTCATGGCGGCAGTCTTTGGAATACTATCCTATAATATAATATTTGCCGTGCTTACGGCTTTTGGCGGTATATTTGCAAGGTCGCAATTACATGTTTCTTTATCACTTGCGAATACAATATTCGCTGTTTTCTTTTTATTTTCATTTGCATCAAGGCTTTACATGTCGTTTAGACCACCAAGGGATCTATGGCATTACCTTGGAACGGCCATGATGATAACCTTCATAGGATCAATTTTAATATTTTTAAGCAGTGATCTATTCATTTATTTAATAGCATATATTATACTGGGAATTCCACATGGGGTAACGTATCCAACATCAATAATATCAATAAGCAGATCATTTGATGAGTCATCAAGGAACGTTGCAAACAGCTATTTCTTCTCGGTTATGATGTCAATTGGTATAATAATGCCAATCCTCGGCGGCTATATAATAAAATACATTGGCTTTAGAACATTGTTTCTATACATAGCTCCTTTAATAATAGTATTGATGGTATTAACCTTTATAACATTTAAAAAGACACAAAACATTAAAAGCATAGCATTAAATTAATTTTTATTTTGCTATTAAATACCTTTTTTCACCGGATGTTTCACTAAGTGGTTTTCTCTTTGTTTCAGGCAGCAATGCGAAGGTTATCAAAGCACCGGCAAATGAAAGTATAGCAAGTATTAACATTAGATCGTTTATATTATAAAATGCAAGTACTATTGTATCAATTAATGTGCCTGTGAAGGCACCAATCTTTCCCCCTGCCGCCGATATTCCAGTTCCAAGACCCCTTGTTGTTATTGGAAACAGTTCCGGAGGATATACAAATGTGGTCATGTTTGGCCCGAATTCTATGAAGAAATAGCTTAAACCATAAACGGTGAGAAAATATAATATATAGGATGCAGATGCTATACCTGTCAATGATATTATTATATATGATAATCCCATAACTGAAAACCCAAGTATCTGTATTATCTTTCTTCCTATTTTATCTATTAATAATGCTGCAGCCCAGTATCCAGGAAATGCAGCGATGCCAAAGATCATTGCCGAGTACTCAGAGGTTTTAATTATATTATTTATACCGGTTATCGATGATGGCACAATGTATGAAAGTATCTCGTTTGACATTATTGAATTACCATAAAGTGCCCAGTCCATAAAAAACCATGTTAAACTTGTGCCAACAAGCGTTATAAAAAATTTTTTATCCCTGAAGAGCTGCTGCCATCTTATTGATATGGTTCTACCAGAAGTATCTGCGTCAATGCCCGTAAATCTTTTTAGATTTTCAGAGGCTTTTTTAAAATCACCGCGAACGCTTGCAGTGTATCTCGGTGGTTCAGGCATGGTTCTTCTAAAGTATATAACAAGCATTGCCGGTAATGCGCCTATAAATAATAAAGACCTCCATGTTATGTAAACGGGTATTCCTGACGTTAGAAAAAGTATGGTTATCAGTGGGCCTGCAACAAGGCCGATGCTCTGCATTGAAAAGACCATGCCTATAAATTTGCCCCTGGATGCCTTATTTGAATATTCTGCCATTATAGTTGAACTTGTTGAATAATCGCCGCCTATGCCAAAACCAAGCAAAAACCTCCATATTATAAGGGCCATTATATTATTATACGGTGTTGCCAGTGCACTTCCAACAGCACCTATAACAAGAATTATAATTTCACTACCGTAAACCGCCTTTCTGCCAAGAAAATCGAGAAGCCTTCCATAAAGCAGGGCACCAAAGACGGCCGCGAGTAAAGACGTTGAGTTGAGTATTGCCTTTTCCTGTATACTTAAATGCCATCCCGACAGGGGAAGCAGATTAATAACAACACCGATTATAAATAAATCGTATGCATCTGTAAAAAAACCCAAACCGGATATAAAAACAACTTTATAATGAAATCTTGAATTCTTTGCGTTATCAAGTGCTGAGTCAATATTCTTCATTACAGTTTGTGATTATTATAAATATTTTAAATATTGCCCATATATTCTATATAAAATATATATTTTTTATAATTAAGGAAAACCTTTTATACAATATAAAATATATATATTATACTAAATTAAATAACCTTATAAAATGAGATGTAATAATGTATGTTTAACATAGGTGATGGTAAATGGAAAATGTATTTCAGGTAAATGGGAACATGAAAGGCCAGAGGAATTATGTTAGGATTGATGAGCTATCGGCAGCCATAAGTAAGGGTTTGAGCCTGCAGCAGCGGAGGATGAGCAAGGAGGAGGCAGAGTCATCAGCAGAGCATATTATTAATTTCTTTGGTTATGGAAACCGTGTTATTGATAATATGCTTGAGCCTGAAGATCGTGATGCATTTTATACAATGGAGGATATTGGAATTCTCGAAACTGAAAGGGAGGAAACAACGCTTTTTGATGGCCGTGAGTGGCGTATTCATTACTGGATTTTGAATGTAAATCGCGTCATTGAACTTGCTAACATGGATATTAGTGAGACAATTAATGACGATTCATCAAACTATGATATTTACAACGATATACCGGATGAGTACTGGAAACTGGAAAACTAAATTAAATATAATTTAATGGAGAAATTATGCATATAGCTATTCTTGACCGCGACAGGTGTCATCCTAAAAAGTGCAATCACGAGTGCCGCTATTACTGCCCACCGGTTAGGAGCGGGTCGAAAACCATTGAATTTCCTGATCCTGATGCACAGCCCGTTATAACAGAGAGTCTATGCATAGGCTGTGGTATCTGTGTCAGGAGATGCCCGTTTAATGCAATAAAGATTGTTACAATACCTGATGAGCTAAATAAAAGAATACTTCACCAGTATGGTGTCGATACGTTTAGGCTTTACTCCATTCCAATGCTATCTCCTGGCAAGGTTTCTGCAATACTTGGGCAAAATGCACTTGGAAAGACAACAACATTAAACATACTTTCAGGTATAATTGTGCCAAATTTTGGAAATTATGATATGAAGCCAGATCAGGATCGCGTCATAGAATACTTCTCAAAGAGTGTTATGGGCCAGTACTTTAAGGATCTTTACAGTGGCAAAAAGAGGGGGGTTCTTAAAAGCCAGTACGTTGATATGATACCAAGGGTTGTATCTGGAACAGTGCGTGAAATACTTGAGGAATCAAATTATGGAAACATGGACGAGGTTGTTTCGGATCTTAACATGGAAAATTACCTAAACAATGATGTTAAAGATCTATCCGGTGGTGAGCTACAGAAGCTGGCAATAGCAAGGTCTTTGATGAAGGATGGCGATATATATCTATTCGATGAGATGACTTCATACCTTGACATAGGTGAAAGGCTTAGGGTTTCGAACATTGTAAAAAAGCTATCTGAAAAAAAGATCGTGATGATAGTTGAGCATGACCTTGCAATACTGGATAAAATAGCAGATGAGATACATTTAGTTTATGGTGAGCCTGGTGCCTACGGTGTTATAACACAGCAGAAATCACCATCGAAGGCGATAAATTCTTTTCTGAATGGATATTTAAAGGAGGAGAATGTTAGAATAAGGCCGTATAGCATAGAGTTCTCTGTAAAATCAAGCAAGAGAACAAATGTCTCTGTTCAGGCATCATCATGGAATGAGCTTTACAAGAAGTATAAAAACTTTGAATTAAGGGTAAATCCAGGATTTATAAACCGCGAGGAGATCATAGGCGTCCTTGGAGAGAATGCCCTTGGCAAGACCACGTTTGTTAAGATGCTTGCAGGTGTTGTAAACCCTGACAATGGCTCTGTTAATAAACAGTTAAAGGTTGCATATAAACCACAGTACATATCATCAGATTATGATGGAACCGTTTATGAAATGCTTTCAAACACATTAAGGGAAAGACTTTCTGATCCTTTTATAATAAATGAGATCATGTTTCCATTGAACATAGAGGAATTGCATGAGAAAAATGTTGGAGAGCTATCGGGTGGGGAATTGCAGAGGCTTTCAATAGCATTAACATTATCACTTGATGCCGATTTATATCTAATAGATGAACCATCAGCACATCTCGATGCATCTTATAGAATAAACGTTGCAAAGATCATCAGGCGCGCCATAGAGAACAGCAAAAAAAGTGCAATAGTAGTTGATCATGATATATACTTAATAGATCTTATATCTGACGCATTAATCGTCTTTAAGGGGCATCCAGGAAGTGATGGAGAGTCCTTTGGGCCAATGGATATGCGTTCTGGAATGAATCTCTTTTTAAAGGATATTGGT
>JAKAYN010000178.1 GCA_021826785.1 Thermoplasmata archaeon
TTGTTAGCAGCATGACCATTATTTTTACCATTTATTGATAAAACCTCATTTTCATCCCTTTCCTCTATAGGTATCTCATCGCCACTGTTTATGCTAAAATCAAATGTACTTCCAGGTGCTGCAACGTAGAATGGTATATTATTAACCTTGGCGAGTACGGCCTTTTCGTATGTTCCTATCTTATTTGCAAAATCTCCGTTTGCGGCTATTCTGTCAGCCCCAACTATGACAAGGTTAACGTCCTTTTTTCTCATAAAATATCCAGCGGCGTTATCCGCTATTATGGAATGGTCAATGCCCTCCTGTGCAAGCTCCCATGCCGTCAGCTTTGCACCCTGGAGCCTTGGCCTTGTCTCATCAACGTAAACAAAGATGTTTTTACCCGAATCCTTTGCAATACGCATTGGTGCAATGGCAGTACCCCAGTCAACAACGGCAAGTGCGCCGGCATTGCAGTGTGTTAATATCTTATCACCATTTTTTATCAGTTCATTTCCATATTCACCTATTTTTTTGGATCTCTCGGTTATTTCCAGGGCGTATCTCCTTGCAGCGCTCTCAGAAAAATTGTTTTTTGACATGTAGTCTATTGCTTTAAATAAATCATAGGCAGTTGGCCTGGAGCTTTTTATTAATTCAACGGCTTTATTCATATCCTCATTGTTCCTCTTTGCCATTGCCAAACCGTATGCTGCTGTTACACCTATGGCTGGTGCACCGCGAACAGCCATATCCTTTATTGCCTTATAAACATCCTCGCTGTTCTTAAGCTCTATGATTGATACCTCATCAGGTATCTTTCTCTGGTCAATGAGCTTTACAGTATTATCTTCATACCATACAGCCAGAACAGTTTTTGTCTCGCCGTTTATATTAACTCTCATGAACTTAAATGGTCATAAAAGATATTAAGATATCGAATAGAAAAAGTAAAAATACTATTTAGTAATACCAATTAATACCGAATGGTTTATATGCCAATAATTGATATAGCGAGCTACTTTATGGGTCCGTAGCTCAGCTAGGTAGAGCGTCTGGCTTTTAACCAGGCGGTCAGGGGTTCAAATCCCCTCGGACCCGCTGGGTGGTAAAATGAGTAAGTTTAATGTGCTCGAGCACGAAATAGTACCAGAGCATCATCTTGTACCAGTTGAAGATGAGGATAAGATTCTTGCAATGCTTAAAACAACAAAGGATGCATTGCCGAAGATTAGTTTAACAGATCCGGCAATTAAGGCACTTGAGGAGGCACTTAACACAAAGATAGGCGAGAACAGAATTATTAAGATTATAAGAAAGAGTCCAACGGCAGGTTATTATGAATATTATCGTGTAACCGTTAAAGGGGTGTTTTGATGAATCCAATTCTTGATTATTTTTTTAAAACGGAAAGCGTTGTCGGTTATCAGATCGAATCAATGAACCATTTCTATGCCACAAAGGACAATCCAAATAACAGAATGCAGGAGATTGTTGACGAAACAAAGGTATCAGATGATTCAGAGCCTGGCGTTATTTTATTAGATCCGGTTAAAACAAGGGGCAAGGAGATAAAGATATACTTTGGAAGGATGCGTGAGAACGGGAAGCCAACAGGTGAACCAACGATATGGGTCGAGAAGCCAGAGATAAAGGAGGCATCAGGCGCCTCAAATCAGATAACGCCTCAGGAGGCAAGAATAAGGGATCTAAACTACATGGCACCTGTTATGCTTAGACTAAGAATATTTGAGGATGGCATTGAAAAGGATAACGATACAATAAAGATTGGTGATATACCAGTAATGGTAAGGTCAAAGATATGCACATTAACAGGGAACAATCTCGATATTTATATAGAAAAGAACAACGGGCCTATAAATGCAACAAGAACAGAAAAGCTTCAGTACGTTGGTGAGGATCCAAACGACACCGGTGGATACTTTATTATAGGTGGATCAGAGCGTGTTATTGTTTCCATAGAGGACCTTGCACCGAATAAGATACTTGTTGAGTATGAGGAAAAGTATGATAACAAGGTTGAGGTTGCAAAGGTATTCTCGCAAAAGGGAAATTTCAGGGCATTAACCTCAATGGAAAAGGGCAACGATGGCATTATAAACGTTTCAATACCAACGGTTGCAGGCACGGTCCCATTGGTAATATTAATGAAGGCACTTGGCATGGAAAAGGATATAGAGATACATAATGCAATATTCTCTGATATAAGAATGGATCCAATCATATATGCAAACATAGAAGAGGCAAGAAATCCAAAGATATTGCCTCCTAATGGGGTTAACACCGTCGAGGATGCAATATCATACCTTGAGAAGAGGTTTGCATCAGGTCAGGCAAAGGAGTTCAGGGAGAAAAAGATCACGCAGATGCTTGACCGGTCATTGCTACCGCATCTTGGTGACACTGTTGATGATAGATACAAAAAGGCGCTTTACCTTGGCAGAATGGCAAGGTCCCTACTAGAGCTTAACCTTGGAATCAGGCAAGAGGATGATAAAGACCATTATGCAAACAAAAGGATAAAGCTTGCAGGTGATCTTTTGGACGAGCTTTTTGCAAACGCATTCCAGAGCATAATGAAGGATTTAAAATACCAGCTCGAGAAGACATACAACAGAAAGCGTGGCATAAGAATAAGGCCCGCTGTAAGGCAGGATTTATTAACGCAGAAGATTCTGCATTCAATGGCCACCGGCAACTGGATAGGTGGCAGAACCGGCGTATCACAGCTTCTTGATAGGACATCAAATGTAAGCACATTAAGCCATTTAAGGCGTATTATATCACCGTTAACAAGGTCGCAGCCGCACTTTGAGGCCAGGGATCTGCATCCAACACAGAGATCGGA
>JAKAYN010000179.1 GCA_021826785.1 Thermoplasmata archaeon
ATTATATAACTGGGACACAAACAAATTCGTAATGTACCTTGCAAGGCATATGAACATAAGCAGGAAGAGAATAACATACGCGGGCACAAAGGATAAAAAGGCAGTAACAACACAGTATTTTTGCATAAATACTGATAAGATGTTCTCAGGAAACATTAATGGCGTTGATATCATCGATCAGTTTAGATCGAATACAATTATAAAGCTTGGAGACCTTTATGGAAATAGGTTTTTGATAAAAATTAGTTACGATGGAGATATTGAAATGGAATCAAGAGAAACATTAAACGAAATGAATGATAAAGGTGGTTTTCCAAATTTTTTTGGCATTCAAAGGTTTGGTTCAATGAGATCAAACACGCATTATATAGGCAAGCTTATAGTAACAAAGAATTACGAAAAGGCAGCTGATACTTATCTATATGATGAGAACTTTGATAATGAGGAATACAGAATAAATTACGGTAAAACCATGGATGCCAAGACCGCATTAATGGAATACCCTGAAAACCTAACATTTGAAAGGAGCATACTTGGTGCAATAGCATCTGGTAAAAAAGACACCGCATTTAACTCACTGCCAAAAAACCTTTCAATAATGTTTGTTCATGCATTTCAATCATACCTTTTTAATATAATGCTCTCTGAAAGGATGAATTATGTAAATGATCTTAAAACCGTTTTAGAAGGTGATTTATTGTATATAGTTGATGATTATTTTAATCCCGACAAAAGAAAAATTATAGAAGCAAATAAGTACAATCTGGAAAAACTAAATCGATTATCTTCAATGGATAAAATAAGGCCAGTAATACCAGTACCTGGATTCGATACACATATGCCTGACGGCATTCAAAAGGAGATTATGCTAAATGTTATTGAAAGTGAGAATATATCATTATCTGATTTTAAAATAGATGGAGATTATTCATACATGAGCTCTTCCGGTGATTATAGAATAATATCGGCAAAGCCTGTTGATTTAAAATTCCCTGAAAAAAATAGATTAAGTTTTATTCTTGGCAGAGGTATATATGCAACATCATTTTTAAGGGAAATCCTTAAATGAGGCCAACTTTTTGTAAATCTTTTTTTACCTTTATCACGGCCTGCTCTATCTCATTTTCCTCCTTTGCACCTGTGCATACAACCTTGCCGGATCCGAAAAGTAGAAGAACAACCTTTGGTTCCTCAACTCTATATACAAGCCCGGGGAACTGCTCAGGCTCATACTCAACGTTCTCAAGTCCAAGGGACATTGCTATATCTGTTAAATTAAGATTAGATTCAAGATCATATACCGCAACGATATTCTGAACTATTATGTCCGGGCTGTCATAAACCTCTATATCAGCCTTTTTTAGTTTATCTATTATTATATCTATTGTTTTTTTAACGTCATCAAGGTTCTTTGCACCTGTGCAGTTTACCTTGCCACTTCTAAAAATCAAAACGGCAGTCTTTGGCTCCTGCAGCCTGTATATAAGCCCCGGGAACTGCTCAGGCTCATACTCTGAACCTTCCAGGGCAAGTGCAATCTTGCTAAGATCTAGATGCTCAGCCAGTGAAGTTGAGGCAACAATGTTCTCTATTGTTATTTTTTCCATCTCGCTCATTGTCATCTTAGACTTTATATTTAAAGGGTATATAAACATTTTAATTTTATACAAAAAAAATTTATAAAAATATTTAAATTAGAACATGTTTAACTGTTCCTTTGCCTCATCACTCATCATGCTTGGATTCCACGGCGGATCCCAGACAAGCTCTATGTCTGCAGCCTCGACACCGGGAAGGTTTTCAACCTCCTTCTGCGCCTGTGTTAATATCCATGGTGTTACAGGGCATGTTGGTGCAGTCATGGTCATTTTTATGTAAACGCGGTTGCCATCGATTTTTATATCGTAAACCAATCCTAAATTAACAACATCCATGCCGATTTCAGGATCTGAAACGCCCTTTAAAACCTCAAGTATCTCTTCCTTTGTAACCATAATATTAACATGCATATTTATTATTTAAGTATTGTTAAAGATAAAATGATGGGTTAATTCTTGGTGCAAAGGCCATTTCAATGGAATCGTATGCAAGGTCAAATCTTTTTATCTTGTTAAATGTTATCTCACCTATTATTCCATTCTTTTTTCCTATGTTTTCTATGCCTGTATATTTATCATAAGGTGAAGCGATGCCTGATTTTATATAATCTATGATTTTATTTGGCATTTCAAAGCCCCTGCTGTAACCAGTTGTTATTCTTCCATATCTGTCTATCACCGCACAGAAATGAATATCATAGTATCTGTCGTTTATTTTATTATAATATATCCCGGACTCTATGCCTATTGAATAATCATTATCGGATAACCCTGATATTGCCCTTTCCAAAGCCATTCTTTCGGTATCTTCTCCAAATGGCTGCTCAGTTTCCAGTTCATAATCATTGTTTCTTATGACACGAAAGTTTTTCATATAATTCTTTAGGAATTCCCTAACTGCGTTTTCTTTAACGTCGTTTCCGGTTGAAACTGATATTTTTATTATATTTTTTCTTCTGCCTGTTCTTGTTATTTCATTGCTAAGTACCCTTGTTGAACTGACCGGGAAAAGATCCTCCGCAAGAACAAATGGTATTTTTACTATTTCAATTGGATCCATTCCAAGCTCACGCCTCTTCTCATTTATTTTCAATGCATTTGAATAGGTTTCAGGTGAGACCACAATCCGTGCAGGCTCTTTAACCTCGAGTGTGCTTCCATATGAACTCTCAATTGTCCTTATTGTAAAATTCTCTGTGTATTTTGAAATAAACCTTTCCAGGTTCATTTTTCTGGTTTGATAAGGTA
>JAKAYN010000180.1 GCA_021826785.1 Thermoplasmata archaeon
TTGATATCTCTATTGCCCTTCTTATAATGCCACGGTTTGCCGCAGGTGATAACGCATTTAATGCCAGCAAGGAATCTATTATTGCATCAGGATCTTTATTAACAAGACCATCATAAAGTTTTAAAAGCTCGAACCTTGTATCATCATCAAGCTTTCCAACCATGCCAAAATCGTATAATATTATTTCACCGGAATCAGATACCGCTATGTTCCCTGGATGCGGATCTGCATGAAATATATCATCACGAAGGAGCATTTTCAAAAATATTAAATCGATTCTGTATGCAAGATCCTTCATATCTATATTCTTCTTTGCCAGGTTTTTTACATCCGTTATCTTTATTCCTGGTATGTATTCCAGTATCATGATCTCCTTTGTTACGTAAAGAACCTCTGGTATTATAATATCTTTTCTGTAATTTAGATTTTTTCTTATTCTTTCAAGGTTATTTGCCTCTATCTCGTAGTTTGCCTCCTCGTATATCCTTGTTGAGAAATCTTCTATAACATTGTATATACTTATATACAAAAAATTATCCATGAAGCGCCTTGCAATTTTAAGCAGCCTTTTTATTATTATGATGTCCCTTTTTAATATGTAATTTATATTATACCTGTTTACCTTTATCACCGCGTCCTTATTTTTATATTTTACACGGTACACCTGACCAAGGGATGCACCTGATATTGCATTACTGTCAAGATCATATAATTCGTCAACATCTATATTTCTTTTTATTATCTCATATGCCTTTTCAAATGGGTCAGGTGGAACGCTATCCTGAAGCATCTCAAATGCCTTTAAATATTCCTTTGGCAGAAGATCAGGCCTTGCCGAAAGGACCTGACCAAGCTTTATAAATGTCGGGCCAAGCTTTATAAATGTGTTAACGGCCATGGTCCCGTGCCTTTCAATATCATAATTATAGTCACTGCTTTTTGATCTCTTTCTATCTTTTAAATATCTCCTAAAGACCGGATAAAGCTCAAAAACGTATTTAATCTCAAGCCTTCTTATATACTTTATATCTTCCAATTTATAACTGATTTTTATCTTGTATAAATGTATTTTTCATAATAAAAATTTAAAAAAGATATTAATAATTATTTTTCACCATCTGATATACCTGATTCAGTTATGGTTATAACGGTCTCGCCCTCAGGTAAATAAGGCGAATCTATTAACCTTGCTATCCTCTTTCCTGCCTTTGCCTTTCTTAAATATATTCTAAACGTTGCCGTATGGCCGACGATGTTTCCGCCTATCGGGTTCATTGGATCGCCAAAGAACACTGCCGGATTTGCAGAGACCTGGTTTGTAACCGCTATAACAGCATTGTATATCGTTCCAAATTTTAACAGATCATGCATGTGCCTGTTTAATAGCTGCTGCCTCTCAGCCAGTGAACCACGGCCAACGTATTCCGATCTAAAATGCGATGTTAATGAGTCAACTATTAAAAGTTTTATTTTGTACTCCTTTGCCATGTCTGCGGCCTTTTCTGCGAGAAGTATCTGATGATGAGAATTGTATGCCCTTGCAACGTGTATCCTCTCAAGCGTCTGGTCAGGATCAAGATCCTTTGCCCTTGCCATCTGAACTATCCTCTCAGGTCTAAATGTATTCTCAGTATCTATGATAAGAACATCAGAATCAAAGCCCTTTTTATCAGGTGGCATTGTTGCATTTACCGCAAGCTGATGCATTATCTGTGTTTTACCGGATCCAAACTCGCCAAAGAACTCCGTTATTGACTGTGTTTCAAGGCCACCACCTAAAAGATTATCAAGATTGTTGCTGCCGGTTGTTAATTTTTTTATCTCCTTCCTTTTATTTAATATTTCCTCGCCTGTTTCAAAATTTCCAACATCGGCGTATTTCCTTGCCGCATTTATTATCTTTATGGCTGCGCCTTCGGCTATGCCGCTTATCTCGGCAAGATCCTTTGGCGACGCAACGGCTATGGTCATTATATCATCGTAACCGCTCTCACGGAGCTTTTCGGCAGTTGCATCACCAACGCCTGGTAGATCCTCAATGCTCATCTCCTTTTTTTCCTTCTCATTTTTTTCCATAGAATACTCCTCCAGATATCTTTAAACTGTTATCAGTTTTGTTTATCGAAACCGAACCATCAACACCGAACATAGATCTTATGGCATCAATATTTTCCGGTATAACATCGCTCTCTTGATGAACAGCCTGAACGTAATAAAGTGTCTTATCAATTATCTTTACACTCTCACGCCATATGGCTATTTCATAAAGATCACCACGATCCCTTCTAAGCTCCCTTGCCATGTCCATTATCTGTGCAGTTGATTTAAAATTATCACCACCGTCTATTAAAAGTATTCTATTATATTTAAGCCATGATTCCAAAATATCATCTATTTTTGCATCATTTTTCAATTTAACCCCAACAGAATGAACATGCATCAATGTGGTTGGTGCCTTTATGGCAACAGTATAAACATTGCTAACATCAAGAACTGTTTTTAAATCTTCAGCATGATGTGATGGAAAGGACATTGAAGGTTCTATTGAATTTATTGGTCCCTTTTTATTATCATTTGGATCCGTTGCCCTTCTAATCAATGTAACATTTAAATTTTCTATACCGTAGTCATTAAAAACCGGATACAATGTCCTTGCAAGGGCCGTGGTATTGCATGAAACAACCCTTGTATAATCCCTTTTTAATGATTTATTATAATTTGAATATGCATTAAAGCTTGAATCTGCAATATTGGATTTCTCACCACCCTGGAACACAGCTTTTACATTCCTTTTTTTATACATTTTTATATTCTCAGCGCCCATGCCAGATC
>JAKAYN010000181.1 GCA_021826785.1 Thermoplasmata archaeon
TATCAACAAAATAAAAAAAATATATGTGTAAAAAAACTGACATTAATATGAAGACAGTGCTCATTGTTGATCCAATGCCAAATATTAACTCTGTACAGTATAGCTTAATAAGATCAATCATTGAAAAATTCAATGAGCCTGTTTTAATATCAAATTACATAAATAAAGATGTATGCTCTAATTTAAAATGCGAGCACTATTCTTTATACAATGGTAAGATCAATAATATATTCAAAACTGAGGCGATGCACTGGGTGAAAAGCTATTTCATGGAGGCTTTGTTCTCATACAATTCAAAAAGGACTTTAAAGATTTTAAAAAATTTTGATGGATATATCGTTATAAATCTAAGCTCAACGGTTCCTGTTAAATCAGATATAATGATAATCCAGGGCATGCCATTTTATGAAACATTGTTAAAGCTCAGGAATGATAATTTAATGTTAAAGATTGTGCCAAAGATATTTTACTTTATAATAAAGAAGCTTGACAAGAAGGTTATATTCAAGGCCATTTACAATACAAAGCATTTATCTGCAAATTCAAGGTACTTAATTGACGAGTACGATAAAATAAATGTAAAAATACAATATGAAATAAATACAGTAAAGGACTTTAATAATTTTTATTATAAAAATGAGAAAAGGGAAAACTACGTTCTTTCATACATAGGTAAGGAAACGGAATTGGACACGCTAATTGATATTGCAAGAGCCGGTGTAAAGATTAAGGCATTCGGCAGTAAATCACCGCCAGGAATGAAAAAGAATTATATTAAAAATTACATTGATTTCCTTGGCAAGGTTTCAAATGATGAATTGAATGAGCTTTACAACAGGGCCATGTTCACGGTCTTTCCCTTCACTGAGGAGCCGTTCGGCTGGGTCCCAATAGAATCGATGAGGTGCGGAACGCCTGTTCTAACATATAATAAGCAGGGCCCGTCAAAGACCGTATTAAACAATGTAACAGGATGGCTTGTCGATTCAAGATCGGAGATGATAAAAATGGCATTAGAATTGTACAAAGAAGGATTTAAGATAAGCCCCGAGGCATGCATTAAAAGGGCAATGGAATTTAATCCTGAATCCATGTATGAAAAAATCTTTAATGTTTTAAACGAGATTGTTTAAAGGCGTATATCGACCCTGTAACCCTATCATTTATCTTATACGGTTTTGATACCATTTTATAATAAAAGCCAAACTCCTTTAATCTTTTTATTATGTAATCGTAGCCGAAATCGTACTCTATGAATATTTCATCGAATCTTGACAAATCGCTGTATATGATCTTTCTCTCGCAGCCCTCACAGTCTATTTTTAACACAAGATCATTTTTATTATATGATATATCATCAAGTGTAACCCCATTGATTTTAATATCGCCATTCGAAATTAGCTCTTGGTACGGGCTATCGATATCCATTATTTTAATTGTGCATTTTTTGTCTGTGACTGCAAGGTTGTAAAAGCTTATGTTTTTTATATTATTTATTTCTATATTTTTTAATGCCCTTTTATAAGGTGATGGAAAGGGCTCGTATGCAAAGACGTGCCTTGCGCCCATTAATGAGAAATATATTGCGGAATCACCTATGTATCCGCCAATGTCTATCACGTTTTTGCCACGAACGTTTAGTTTTGAGTACTGTTTTATTATAAAGTTCTCAACGATCCTTGCACCTTCGTTTCTAAGGTCATTGTAATAAAAGTATACATACTTATCATTGAATTTGAACCTTATCTTATCATCTATAACTTCTATGCCAAAGACTTTTATTAGTTCCTTTGAAAAGAGCATGTTCATTGCATCATCATATTTCGCAAATAGCATTGAGAATCTTGATTTTAATATGGCCTTTAACATGTACTTTATAAGAACCGGATTCTCACGCATTTCCTTTAATGCTAATGAAAGGCCAGTCATTTAATGTTGAATGCAATAATTTTATTAAAATTATTCTATGATATGATTTTTAATATAAATCTTAGGACTTTAAGGTTTCCTGTCAATGATGAGATTAAAATGCTATCGTCCTTGCTTATAACCCTAAAGAGCCTTAGCTCGATTATATATATTACAGTGCCTAGGACTATTAAAATAAATAGATTTATAAATCCATACGGTAGCATAATGCCAGTATAAAATACTATTAACGACATGAATATTGATGATATAAACACCTTGAAAATGTTTTTTAGATCGTATTTAATAAAATTCCTTGAAAAATAGTATAATATAATAAAATTTGTGCCGTTCATTGAGGAATACGATATTGCTGCACCCATTATTCCATAAACCGGTATTAATAGAAATGAAAGTACGATGTTTACAAGCATTGCCATGCCGGATGATAATATAAAAATCCTTGTCCTCTTTGTTGATGAAAGTGCATTTGAAAAGACGTAACTGCCTGGAAATAAACTTGTTGATATTAATATAATAACGGTTGGCATTGCAGCCTTTAAATACGCCGGGCCGGCAAAAAGGTACAGTATGTACCTTGATAAAGCGGATATGCCGAATGCGGCTGGCACGTATACCATGTATGAAAAATTGAGTATTAATCTTAATGATATTTTAAAGCCATTTTGATCATTTGCAGAAAATATGTATGAAAGCTTTGGCATTAGTATATTAAATACAGGAATTAACAAAACTGAGACTGCTGATGTTATTACAAGTGCAAAATTGTATATGCCTAAATATGAAAGATTAACAAAATATGAAACAACGATTCTGTCTATATAATTTGCGCTGATGCCTAGTATGCCTGAGATAAATATTGGTAGTGAGTATTTTAATATATTTAAATAACTAGA
>JAKAYN010000005.1 GCA_021826785.1 Thermoplasmata archaeon
GCGCGTGGCCAAGCATGGATATGGCAACAGCCTCCTAAGCTGTAGATCAGGGGTCCAAATCCCCTCGTGCCCGTTGATTATTTAAGATTCCATGCGTGGTGCTAATAAAAATCTACCGCTTATTGGCTCTGTTTCTGAATTAAAGCTAAATTCGATGGATAGCGGATAATCGCTCTTAAATGCTATTTTTATATCCTCATTGGATGAAATTGACTTGACAAGTTTTAATAGGTATTCAAGTGGATATGATGATTTTACTGGCTGACTGCACGATATATCCTTTAGCATATCCTTTGGTAGAAGCATCTCGCTCTCATCCGAATCTGATGCGGATTTTGCACTGAAGCTCTCAGGTGTTAATGTTAATCTTATTGCATCTGATACATCCTCTGCTGCCCTTAAGCCCTTCTCAAAATCTGATTTTGAAATTATTACATAATCCTCGGAGCTTATCTGAGGTACCCTTGGAGTTGTAACTGAACTATTATCAAGTAGGGATATGCTTTTAATTATTGTTCCTATTTCAAACCTCAATTTGTCCCTATCCTTGGATATCACAATTGTATCATTTGATGATGCTAATCTTATAACAGATTTTACCTTATCAAGGTCTACAGCAATTTCATCAGGTGCATCAAGATCGTACTCAGAAAATGCTTTCTTAGGTATGTCAAGAGAGATCATGGCAACATGCGCTGGATCAACTGCAGTTACAGATATTCCATTTGGTTCCAATTTAAATTTTACCTCGCTTACAATGGTTCCAAGCATATCAACTATTTCCTTTAAATTCTTAACAGATATACTCATTCTTGTCATTTTATCTCTGGATAATTGTGCAGGAGCTAAATAATTTTTTTCATTTAAAAAAGAAAAAAATAAAAATTAATACCAGCCCCTGGCCTTCATTGCATCTGCGACCTTTTTCACGGCCAGTATGTATGCTGCTGTTCTTGGATCAACTTCATATCGTTTTGATGTTTCAAGGACACTCCTTGTAGCAGTAGTCATTTTTTTATCCAGTTTTGAGTACACGGTTTCCTCATCCCAGTAATCGCCTGTAACATTTTGTACCCATTCAAAGTATGAAACTGTTACGCCACCTGCATTTGATAGAAAATCAGGAAGTACGAGAACATTGTTTTTATATAATATCTCATCGGCCTCAGGCGTTGTTGGGCCATTTGCCAGTTCAAGAACTATCTTTGCCTTTATGTTGTTTGCGTTATCACCACGGATCTGATCCTCTATTGCGGCAGGTATTAAAACATCAACATCCTGCTCAAGGAGATCCTCCTCAGATATATTCTCTGAACCATCGTAGTTCATGACACTGCCTGTTTTTCTCTTATGCTCAAGAAGCTTCTCATAGCTAACACCATCCTTTGCGTATATACCACCGGTTGAATCCGAGACCGCAACAACCTTTGAGCCGAACATCTCTGTTGCAAATTTAACGGCGTATTGGCCTGCATTGCCAAAGCCCTGAACTGCAACCTTTGCCTTTGATAGATCAAGACCTATGGATCTTGCAGCCTCTCTTAAAACGTACATACCGCCCTTGGCAGTGGCATCTCCACGGCCCTCTGAACCACCAACAGCCAGTGGCTTTCCGGTTATAACTCCTGGGCTTGATTTCCTTACGACCTTCTCGTATTCATCCATCATCCAGGCCATTATCTGTGGGTTTGTGTAAACATCAGGTGCTGGTATATCCTTATCAGGGCCTATAAAATCTGCTATTGCATCGATGTACCCACGGCTAAGCCTTTCTAGTTCGCCCTGGCTTAACTCCTTTGGATTGCATATTATACCACCCTTTGCACCGCCAAGTGGTAAATCAAGAAGTGCTGTCTTCCAGGTCATCCATGCTGAGAGGGCCATTACCTCTGATAGATTTTCCTTTTCGTAGTAACGAATGCCGCCCTTTGTTGGACCCCTTGCATTGTTATAATGTACCCTGAAACCTGTGAAGACTTTAACCTCACCATTATCCATCCTTACTGGTATTGACACCTGAAGTATCTCCCTTGGATAGCTCAATATTTCCAGTGCCTGTTTATCCAGATTCATGACCTTCGCAGCCTTTTCAAGTTGCTTCCTTGATATTGTGAATGGATCTAAATCCTCCATAAGTTCACCAGTTGATTAATTCTTAAGTTGTAATTTAAACTTTCCAAAAGGAATGATATTATATGTCATAGAATATTGGTTATAAGTATTTATTTAAAATATTTGAGTTGCATAATTGATTGTTATGAAATTAAAATCAATCACTTTTAAATCAAAACATAAAAAGATTAATATTTTAATTATAAAAAATTATTCTAAAAAGTGCATAAATGCATTGAATAATTTCCATGATAAAATTATATGTTAAGTTACAATAATAAAATAATTGAAAAACCATATTAACAGTACATGAATTATATAAGCGGAAATGAAAATATTTAAACTGCATGGTAAATTAAAAATATTATAAAAAATAATTATAATTTAGAATGAAATACATAAATATTAATTCTCTGGAATAAAAAGATTATTTTAGGATAATACTTTAAACATATAATACAGAAAATAATCTTGAATGCACCAATTCTTAAAAATGATATTGGTTATGTTTACTGTTTAAAAAATTAAAACATTGATGATATATAATCACCTATGCTGTTTATTATTCTTTCATGAACCATGGCTGGTTTTTTCCATGAAAACAGAGACGGTTCAAGATAGCATGTGAGTGAGCAGTTATTGCATGATTCATAAATACTCCAGTCATAGCTGTTCCAGAGCTTTTTTATATCAACGTCCCAGACCTTGTATTTACCTGAGTATTCGTTTAAAACATAGCATGGCATCACGATATTGCCAAGAGGATCAATGTTTACTGTTGACCAAGGCTTGCAGACCCATGGAACATTATAATACCATGAATTTATCACTGCATCAAAGTACTCATATGAATTAACAATTGGATATCCTGATCTTTTCATTTCCTTTAATTTTATTAATAATTCATGAAGCTTTTCCTTATCTGGTGAGATTTTTCCGGCAGTGCTGTAATTGTATGAAATCTGAAGATTAACACCAACATCAATTGATTTTGTAAAATCCAGAAGATCAGATATTGAATCCATGTTTTTCTCGGTTATTGTCGTGCTTATCGATACAGGAACGTACTTCTTTGCCTCCTTTATTCCCTCCACGGCTCTTTTAAATGAGCCTTGAATGCCTCGTTGGCTATCATGTATTTCCTCAAGGCCATCCAAGGAGACAAATAGATAATCAAGGTAATTTGATATCGATTTTATTTTAGATTTTAAAAGCCAGCCGTTTGTTACAAGTGATGTGTGAAACCTTTTATGCGACTCCTTTAATATATCTGGCAAATCATTCCTTAGAAGTGGTTCACCGCCCTCAAAACCCATGAAAGATACATCTGCAGCAACAAGTGCATCCATGATTTTTATCTCATCATTTAATGACAATAATTTTTCATCTGGCCTGCGCCAGAATGGACACATTTCACATCTAAGATTGCATGTGTATAAAAGCTTATGACCCGCTATAAACGGTGTTTTTTTACCTCCAAATGATGAAAATTTTCTTTTTATTGTCCTGCCTATAACAGGCTTTACTATGGCCATATCATAATTAACTGTATAAACATATTTAAGGTTTGTTTATAAATTATTAGTAAACAATATTTTATATCCATTGAATTTTTAAATAATTATTAATATTATGGTATCGTGAATGCAAAATATACAATATTAAAATACTGCGATCTTGAGCCCTACGAGGAGGATAAAATAACCAATGAACTTCAAAAGATTAATGATGATATACTTATAGCGGTTCATAGATATAAATTAATTGATAGAATTCAGAACATGATATTTAAAATGGCCTTCTCTGTTAAATCAAGATACATAAAGGGCTGTGTTTACTGCATACCTGCATCATATAAGATAGATAAAAATATAAGTGAGGATGAATTGATTAATCAAATATCTAAAATTACAAGATCTGGCGTTAAAATAAGATATGTTTTTATTGATAGAAATGTAAAAATGCAGCATCATATATTTAGAAATGTAAAAAATATATTGTTGAAAGGAAATATAGGAAGATATCTTTTAGTTGGCATTTCTGGTGTGCTGGTTAACGAGGGTGTACTTCTATTAACGGATCCATATCTTGGCAAGGTCTATTCCATTATACCGGCAATTGAGATTTCAATTATATACAACTTTTTGCTTAACAATTTTATTACATTTAACGGTGGGTTTTCAAAGATATTTATAAGGCTTGGTAAATATAATGTATTTAATCTGATCGGCTTTGGCGTTAATTCACTAATATATTATTTTCTTGTATCAAGAAACATAAATATATATGTCTCGGATTTTATTGGTATAATAATAGCATTCATAATAACCTACACGACAGCAGCAACCATGGTATGGTGAGTATGTCTCCAAATGAGAGAATAACAGTAAATGAGATTTCGATATTATTCTTTATATTTCCATTAATACTATTTGGTTTCTTTGGCTATTTAAATATATACGCAATCATACTTGAGAGTTTGTCAATAATATTATCATTTTCTTTCCTTTTTATTTCAAATATAAATGTTGAATCAAGTAAGATAAACTACGAGGAAATTTTTATAATAATAGGTTTTATAATGGTTTTAGCAACATTATCGTTGCTACCTGTTTATCTTTATTATAAAATTCCAGCCATAATAGCTGCATCTGTATTCTTTATCTATATGATCTATAATTTTAGAAATAATAGCATATACACAAAGTTTGAGGGATTAAAAAATCCAAAATTGATTTATATATCAGTAACGGCCGCAGTTTTTTTGTCTATTTTAACAGCAAATATATTTATAAAATACGGCATAGGCGATGAATATATAATAGATTCCTATGCATCAATGGTATTCCTTTCGGGAAAAAATCCATACATACCTCAAAACATGGCCGGTTTATTTGCATACTTTAGTAACTTTAATCTTGACTATTCAACACCAATAATGACCGGCGGCTATGTGCACATAATGGACTATCCGGCACTGGCCTTTCTTGTATATTTACCATATAAATACATTGGAAGATTTTCATACACATTAATATCATGCCTTTCAATAATACCTTTTATATTAATATATAAAAGCATTAGCAATAAAAAACTTGCACTCTTTGCAATGATGTCTCTTTTGATAAACATACCATTTTTATATGTTTCATACGCAGCCCTTATAGGCATACTCTGGGCATCAATGATTATGGTATCATACTATTATATTAACAGGAACACAAAGCTTTCAGGCATTTTCTTTGGACTTGCACTCTCGGCAAAACAGTTCCCGGCAATAATATTTCCATTTATGCTTTACATGGTTTACAAGGAACATGGAATTAAAGAGGCATTTAAATGGTTATTATATATAATATTAACATTTTTAATAATAAACGGTTATTTTATATATTTATCACCAATAAATTATATAAAGGCCGTGCTTGCACCTGAGATACTCGACATCTATGGCATAGGATATGGCATATCGCAGATATCGTTCCTTGGATATGCCTATATACCAAAAATCTTCTTTTCAATTTCATTCTTTGGTTCAATTATAATATTCTTTATTATATACATAAAAAGATATGATCAGTTTAAGTATGCACTCTTTACATTTCCAATTATAACGATGTTCTTTAATTACCGTGTGCTTTTACAGTATTTTACATACTGGCCAATAATATCAATAATTGCAGTTGAATCGATCCCATATGCGAAAAAAATAAAAATCAATATTAAAACAATTAAAAGGATGTTTCTATATACGTTTTCAGTGCTTGTTGTTTTAATAATTATCTTTGTGCCAATAAATATACTTCATCAGAACACGGTAAATTTCGATTCAATGACCATTTCACATGGAAAAAATGAAACTGTATTATACGTTACAGTAACATATACAGGCAAGGTACCAACTGAAATATTATTTAGGGGCATAATAAACCAGACAAATTACAATGGCATAATATTTAATCAGAATAAAACAATAGTAAATCCAGGAGAAACGGTAACAATAGAATTAAAACCTGTTAAGGGTGAGACCATCCCATCCAACTTTGTTATAAGAATGATAGCATATTATAAAAATAACCTTGGTTATTCAGATTATATAGTGAAAAATAGTAGCGCATACAAAATTAATGATCTTTTATATATTCCTCCGCAAAATAAGTTATCACTAAATCCGATCCAGCCCTGAAGAGTGCTGTTAAAGCTTCATCCCTTGCATCCTTGCTTAGTATTCCGGAGTTTATAGCATTCTTAATCATTGAGTATTCACCACTTACACTGTATGTTGCTACCGGCATTTTGTATATTGATTTTACCCTATTTATAATATCCAGATAAAAAAGGCCTGGTTTGACCATGACAATGTCAGCGCCCTCCTTAACGTCAAGATCAACCTCCCTTATTGCCTCGTTTCCATTGTGATAATCCATCTGATATGATTTTCTATCGCCAAACTGTGGTGTTGAATCTGCGGCATCTCTGAATGGGCCATAGAGATTGGATGCAAATTTAGCACTGTAAGCCATTATAATAATATTTTTATAACCGTTATTGTCCAGAACCTCCCTTATTGCCTTGACCTGACCATCCATCATGCCGCTTGGTGCTATTATATCAACACCGGCATCTGCATAGCTCAAAGCTTCCTTCTGGTATATTGATAATGTTTCATCGTTATCAACATAATTGTCTTTTATTATTCCACAGTGACCTGTATCGGTATATTCACAGAGACAAAGATCTGCTATAACATTTAAACCTGTGTTTTCCTTTGCAATTCTTATTGCCCTTTGTATTATTCCATTACTATCATATGATGATGAGCCCATTGGATCCTTATGCGCTGGTATTCCAAAGAGTATAATGTTTTTTATACCTATTTCCTCGAGATGTTTTATATATTCTTTATACGAATCTAATGAATATCTATAGATGCCAGGCATTGATGGTATTTCCTTCCTGCTTTTTTCAGTTTCATCAACAAAAACTGGCATAATTAACTTATCGCTTCTTATAATGGTTTCCTTGAAAATGTCACGTATATTCTCATTGAGACGGTAACGCCTCATCCTTGTAACTGGAAACATAATTAATAATGCAAAATAAATAGTTAAATTTATCTCGTTTCCGATTTGTTTACATCTATTTCCCTGGATGCACTTTTAACACCAAGCAGTGGATTTTCCTCGAACATCTCTGTTATATCCTCCACGGATTTACCCTTTGTTACAGGCATTATAATAAAGAACGTTATAAATGCTATAACTGAAAGAATACCAAAGATGAGCATCGAGTATCCTATACCTATAGTTTTATCCATGTATGGGAATATTTCTATGATTGCAAAGTTTGATATCCAGTCAACAAAAGCAATTAATGATGCGAATAAACCACGGTAACTTGTTGGGAAGTACTCACCTTGTATTATCCAACCAGTCCCACCAACACCAAAGGCAAAGAATATTATAAAACCTGCAAAGCCTATTAAAAGTCCTATCGAGATATGCATTAGGTACAGTATTGTTCCAACGAAATCGAAGAATGCCATACCAGCGTAACCCATAAGTGCAAGTGATCTCCTTCCGTATGTATCTATTAATTTAAAGCCTATATAGGTTGCAAGCACGTTAATAACGGCTAGTATTGCAGATGCACCTATGGCATATACAGTTGAGTATATACCGGAAACGCTTGGAAACAAATGTAGATCGTGTATAATAAACGGGCCATAATAAAATGGCACATTTATTCCTGTGATCTGCTGAAACATCATGAACAGGGCTACTATAACAAAGGCCCTTTTTATACCTGTGGTTTCTTTTATTCTTATTTCAGTTGATTTAAGATAGTTGTATGTATTCATTAGTTGTTCCTTTGTGGCATCTATACCAAACTTCTTTAGTGAGGTAATTGCATTTTCAAATTTCCTATGCAGTATCAGCCATCTTGGGGATTCTGGCATGTAAATCCTGAATGCAAGTCCAATTAATGATGGTATTGCTGCAACTCCGAGAAGGATTCTCCAGTCCACGACATATGCAAGGCCAGGCGCAACAAAGAAGACAAGCATACCTATTAGATAAGCACCAAGTATACCTATTGTTATCATCCACTGTTGCAGTATCGATAACTGACCACGCTTTTCCTTTGGTGCATACTCAGCTATATAAGCTGTTGCTATTGCAGAATCTGCACCAACGGCTATGCCTATAAATGTCCTGGAAATTATTAACATAATTATATCTATGCTAAGACCTGAAAGTATGGCGCCTATTGAGTATATGAGTGCATCTGCAATTAATAAATACTTTCTGCCGTATTTATCTGTTAACGCTGCGGCTATTAAAGCACCGACAGCGGCACCAAGAGATGCACCTGAAACAAGGTAACCTGTGATAAAAGGATTAAGATGCGGTGAGTAAAAAGGTATAAACTGAAGATCCGTACCTATATTTGATGTGTCATAACCGAACAGGAAACCGCCAATTGTTGCAAGCACCGTTACGGCCCAGTAAAACCTGCCTGTGTTCCTGCTATTTAACTGTTTTATTATAGGGTCTATGGTATCCATATTTCTTAAAATTGAAGTAAAATATTTAAAAATTTTCAAAAACCAGTTAAAATTTATCAAAATGTTTATTTTCCATGTATTTTTTATAAAAGTCAGGATACGCCTCGTACTCTATATCATCAAAATCTTTTGCCTCCATAAAACCTTTTAATCTTAATAAACATGAATCGCATTTTCCACATGCCTTTTCACGCCCATTGTAGCATGACCATGTTAAATTGTATGGTACATTTAGCTTTCTTCCAAGCTTTATTATATCGGACTTTGTTAAATACTGCAATGGCACATTTATTTTTATTCCATTTTTAAGACCTGTAACGGTTCCAAGCGATAAAGCTTCCTCCATCTTATTAAAATATTCTGGCCTGCAGTCTGGATATCCTGAATAATCAATGGCGTTTGCACCTATAAATATCTCATTTGCATTAAATGTTTCTGCATATGCAGCCGCTATGCTTAGAAATATTGTGTTTCTTGCAGGCACATATGTCACTGGTATATCATTCCCTATACTTTCAATATTGTTCTGAGGCACATCTATATTATCTGTTAGTGCAGAGTGCCCTATGGATCTTAAATCAATTTTTACTATCTTTAAATTAAGATTATAATAATCGCATATCTTTTTGGAGCTCTCAAGTTCTTTTTTATGTCTCTGACCGTAATCAAATGATATTGGAAATACTTCGTAACCATTGTTTATGGCATATGCAAGCACTGTTGATGAGTCTAATCCGCCTGATAAAAGGCAAACGGCTTTCTTCATGCCCATGTATAAAAATATTGTATTTATTTATTTTTAAAATTTTACAAGTATTAGCATTATGCCTATCAAAAGTATTAGCATATACATGTTAGAAAAATGAAATGCACTTTTGAAATCTTTTTTATTATAGTTGTTTATGATTGGCTTTATAACATAGTATAGCAGAAGTGAATCCATTATAGCTGCCATTGGAATGTATATTAAACCAACGTGTATTTCCTTTATAAATACCGGTAAAAGAGAGTACAAAACAAGTATTATTGTATTTACCATAATCCAAAATTCAGTTCTTTTTATTCCAACCACTGCTGGTAGCATTGGTATGTTTGACCTTTTATAATCATCAACGTTGTTTATTGATAGATTCCAGAAATGTGTTGGCGTCCACATAAAGACCAAAAAAGCTATAAACAATGATGTCGCAGAAACGGAATCTGTTATTGAGGCCCAGCCAGCAAGCGCTGGAAAGCTTCCAGCTATACCGCCTATAACAATGTTTAATGATGTGCGTCTCTTAAGTATTATAGTATATAATAAAACGTAGCTTGCAAATCCACAAAGTATGAAAATTGCTGTAATGGCATTTAAAAATACATAGCTAACGGCAAATGATAATATTATCATCGCAAGTGCAGTTCCAAAGAATATTGTTCTTGTTTCTGAATTAAGTATCTGTGATCTTGATGATGTCCTTTTCATTTTTGGATCTATATCCATGTCATATATATTATTGAATATACTTGCTGACATTGATGCCAATGTTCCGGTTATCAATAATATTAAAAGCGCATAGAGATGATTCGTGCTTCCAGGCACCGCCAGAAATGCCGCTAAAGCCACGATATCAATTAAAATCGTTATTTCAAGCTTTGTAATCTTCGTTATCTGAAACATCATAGACATTTTAATCACCCAAAAATAAAGATAAAAAATTAATTTAATCGCCGGCTGATGGCGGTGTTGGTGTTATACCACCGTCGTATTTGTTGCCACCGTATGAGTGGTATATTCCAAAGAAGTCAAACGTTTGGTTCATTTCACCTGGCTTCTGCTGTGATTCCCATTTCTCCCACTGTTTTAAAGGTATAACTGCAACAGGGCCTCTCATGTGTGCATGACCAAGGCCGCAGAGTTCAACGCACTCAAAGTAATAAAGGCCTGGCGTTGTTATGTTGGTCCATATGAAGTTATAATGACCTGGGAACGCATCGACTTTGGTTACATTGATTAGATAGAATGAATGCATCACATCCACGCTTGTAACGTTAAACTGTATTGGCGTATCGGCTGGAAGCACTGCAAAGTGCCTTGTTGATGATCCATTTGGATATATAAATATCCACTGCCACTGGTATCCGATGACATCTATGTAAAGGTAATGATGGTTATCAGTAGGTGCACTTGGTGCCGCCCCTGCAACCCTAACACCATAAGCAGGTGGCAGATCATATACCATCAATGATAGCAGTATTAATACAACAAAGAGCACAAAGACCTTAAATAATGTCTTGTTACCGCGCTCTATTGCCTCTATTCTTCCAGGCCTCATATCATCTTCGTGCTCTTCAGGAACCTTCTTTACATGGTCCCAGTTTCTTATAAACACGTATATGTACCAGAAGGCAAAGCCTGCACCTATGACTATGCCAGGAAGTATATAGGCTAAGAATATCGATGTAATTAGATCTCCACTTATCGAACCTTTAGGTATTAAATGGTACACATCCGGTGTTATTCCAAATATTAAACCACTCATTTTTTCACCTCATTTTATTGTATAATATGGCTTTGTTATAGACGTGCTGACTATTACATATATGTACATACCAGCCTCTGCGTGTGTTGTTAAGCCACAAACCAACCAATATTTTCCTGGCTCTGTGTTGTTCCACCATATTGACCTTGAATGCGGTGTGTTGCCATACCATATTGGTAAAATTACACCCGTACTGTTTATAACCTTTTGAACGTGGACACTTGTGTGCGCCCATATCGGGCCTCTTGCCCACTGTGATGAGTAAGGCAACTCTATTTTAAGTGTGTGTGGCTTCACTTCATAATTTGTTAGTGTTAGCTTAACATTTATATGTGCAGGTAAATATATTGTCATTGCACCATAGGATGTGCCATTAAAGTTAAATGGATAGGCATTTGGATGCCCATCACCAACGCCCCAGTTACATAGTTGTATATATGCAGTTGGATCACTGCCTGTTGCATTATATGCTATGTATCCATCTGATACCTTCTGACCATCCGACATAACTGTATTCATTGGGTGATACAAGGCAACTGTAAGCCCAAATGCGGCTATTAGTACTATGGCAACGATTAAAACTGCTATTGCAGCTTTTTTTAAATTGCTTATGAGAACCACCTCCCCATAAAGACATTCATGAAGAGCCAGATTGAGAACCATATTGCTATGATTATAATTGCCATGGCATATGGATTCTTCCATATGCCAATTTCTCTGTATTCTATGTCATCCTCGTCAAGGTATTCGTCTATGTTTTCCTCAACGTACTTTACATTCTCTATATTTTTATTAACATTTTCAACACTTATATTGTTATTCTCTGTCATTTTATCACCTCAAACAAATATATATCCTATACCTGTAAACACAGCTGTTAGGAATATCATTGCAAGGAACCACATTGCTATATCTATGCCCGTGGCTGTTCTCCCCCAGAGAACCCTGTCACGTTTTGTAACCTGAACTGCATATTTTATAAGAACTGCAACTATTGCAATCATGAAGGCTATTTGTACAAATGTTATTATGTAATACATTGCTGATGCTGGGTTACTGTGAACCGATGAGAAGTTCAATAAAGAATATGGCGATAAGTACAGTAGTGATACTATTGTTGTTATTATGAATATGACAGACATTATTATTGATACAACTATGTTTATACTGCTCTTTGTCCTGCTCTTTGATACTGCTCCTCTAAGGGCAAACCACATGAACAGTGCAGCAAGGCCTATTGCAACTATTGATATGATTAGATATACTGTTGAGGTTGATGGGAAGAACCATGTAACAGGATCTGGTTTGTAACCACCTGAGACATACGGTGATACTGACTGGAGCTTTAACCATTCGACCACACCGAATAGTGTTGCAATAAAGATCATGTTTCCTGCAAGGAACATTAGCATGCCAAGCCTCATGTTGTTTAAGCCCTTCATAACAGGCTCGTCCTTGAATGTTGGTGATATCGTTGGCACCCTTATCTTGTAGTCATCGTATAGCCAGCCTATACCTCCCCAGGCAAATACTGCTATGCCAACTGCTATTATTACAAATCCAAGGTATCTGTATAATGCTCCAAAGGCGTATGGTGCATACCCCATTAATGCCACAACGGCGCCAAATATACCTATGAATGATCCTATTGTTAATAATAA
>JAKAYN010000182.1 GCA_021826785.1 Thermoplasmata archaeon
TTTTGCAAGAAAACCACCGGTTATTGGAACTCCAGCAAGTGATAATAATAATATTGCAAAGGAAAACGCAAGCAAGGGCGATTTTTTATTTAGCCCTGCCATATCATCTATCATAATCTTATCCTTTTTAAATATGCTCATCGTTATAAACGATGCACCTTTCATAAATATATATGCCAGTGAATAGAATGCTGCGGATGCAAGTCCAAAGTCTATAAAAACTGTTCTTGACACAAGTGTATGGTATGGATAGCTTATTATTGCATAAACAAGGATAAGATAACCGGCCTGTGCAACACTTGAGTATGCCAGCATTCTCTTTAGGTTTGTTTCCGAAAGTGCAGAGACATTTCCATAGGTCATTGTTAATATTGATAATATTGCGAAGAAATAGAATATGTATATATTATATCCGGGAAAGCCAAGGTATAGTACCTTTAAAAATAGAAAATATGCAGCTATCTTGCTGCCAGTTGACAGAAAAGATGACACGGAGTTCATCGAGCCATCGTACGTATCAATGGCCCACTGTTGCATTGGAAATATGGCAAGCTTAAAACCAAATCCTATTATCATAAATACCAGGGCAAGTATCAATGCCCTGCTGTATGATATATTAACAATATTTAAAAGATTAAATGTTCTTGTTGATAGATAAAACAACGATATGCCAAATATATTAAATGATGTGCCTATGATACCTATAAATAAATATTTAACGGCACCCTCAAGGTTTCTCTTTGTTTTATTGTATGCGGCCAATATATATGTTATTATTGTTAAGCCCTCAAATGAAACAAAGAGCACTATTAAATTGTATGAATATGCAATTATAAGCATAGACGCTGTCATAAAGAGAATCAATGCATAGAATATATCAGGTTTTTCCTTTAGGTCATGAACCGTTGGCACAATTATAATAATGACCGAAACTATTAATATCAATGAAAATAGCTCATCGAATCTTGAAAACTTTAATTGATTATAGATTCCACCGTTAAAAGGCATTATTATGATAATTATAAATGAAACTATCAATGATGCAAGTGATATAACTGCAAATATATTCTTGCTCTGAGTTTTTATTCCAATTGCCAATAGTATAAAACCCATGACTGCAAGAAATATAACCGGATAAAGATATTCAACATAATTCATGATAGCCCTCCAGTATTCAATATATAAATATTCATCACAGCATTTAAATTAAGATCGCTCAAACCATGTTCTTTTGTTAATATCATGCCATGACTCATGGTTCCGTATCGTGTATGACCTTTTATAAATTGATATAGGGAAAAAAATATGTTGTTTACCATTTTATCTCTTTTAAAAGCGATATTGTTATCTTGCCGTACTTCTTATAAACCATCGTTAGTATTGCTATGGCCACTGCAGATTCTATTACACCTATGGCAATTGCAAAGAGCACAAAGATCAAAACGCTAGTTGAAAAGTAGAATGATGATATCGAAACACCTGCAAGAATGGCAGAGTTTATTATGATTTCAATGGATATTAACATTTTAATTCCAACGTTAGAGGTTGATACACCGTATATTCCTATGGATAATAATATTAATGAAAGCATTAATAAATAAACTATGTTCATCTTCTCTCCTCCCACGCTATGTACATAACTCCTATAATGGCGGCAACAAGTATTAATGATAAAAGCTCAAACGGTATAAGATACGTTGAAAATAGTTCTGTTCCTATCTTTGATATGTTTTGTGATCTTATTAAAAAGCTACCACGGACAAATGCAAAATTCACTGCAAAGATTATAAAAAATATTATTACAGCTATCTTTTGAATCTTATTCCTCAACGTCTTCACCCCCAGTAAGCATCAAAGTGAAAACAAGCAATGTCACTATTGCACCTGCATAGACAAGCAATTCAACGCTGCCAACGAAGGATAATCCAAGTGATATGAAAAGCCCTGATAGTAATATTAAGAATATCAAAAGGTATATTGATGAGTGAATAAGCCTTCTGCTTGAGATTACCATAAATGCGAGTATTACAAGAAGTATTGCAAAGATAAAGAAAACAATGTAATAATAGCTCATTTGATCACATCCTTCTCCTGCATTGTAAGCTCCTGCGGTGAGTATGTAAAGCTGTTCCTTGTTCTTGCCGTTTCAAACTCATGCGTTAAATATATTGCATTTGTTGGGCAGATCTCCTCACAGTTTCTGCACACAGTGCATGTTCCAAAGTTTACATCAGGGTATAAATGCCTTTTGTTCTGGGCATTTTCCCTTACGCCTCTAGCCGTCTTTATTGCATGCGCCCCGGTACTTTGCGATGATAGATCCCATACCTCCATTTTTATACTGTGATTTGGGCATATCTGCTGGCATAGTGTGCAGCCTATGCATGATTCCGGACTTAAAAATATCCTGTATCTGAACCTTTCAGGTATATCGCCCTTTTCCTCAGGGTACTGTACAGTAACTGGTTTTTTAAATATGAATTTTCCAACATGGTACATTGTCTGTATTTCACCTATCAATGGAATGGGTTTCTTTGGTATTTCAACTTCCTTAACATTAGCTGTCATATTAATCACCAAACATATAATGTTATTAAACCTGCATAGACCAGGTTTATTATTGATATAGGCAACAGATACTTCCAGCCCATGTTAACAAAGCGGTCTATCCTGATCCTTGGCAGTGAGATCCATATTAGGAAGAATATCATTACAAGAACGAATGCCTTTATTAAAAGGTATATTAATCCAAGATCTGATGATATCGGACCGTTGTAACCACCAAGGTGACGACGTGA
>JAKAYN010000183.1 GCA_021826785.1 Thermoplasmata archaeon
TAACATTAAAGTAAAAATCAAAACCACGCTTTATTAGCTCGTCACCATGCCTAAGTGAGCTTAGATCTACCATATTTCTAAATATTCATTTAAAAGATATAAATCTTGTTAAAATTTTTTGCTATTGCAATTAATTGACCGTTTTTGATTTTTACTTTAATGTTAATTTTAATGATAATCAAAGGTATGAAACTTTATAATATTTTATATTTAATATTTATATTAACATATAAGGATATTAATTAAAATATTAAGATTTAATTTTTATCTGCTTAAAGTGATTACATATGATAAGCGTAACAGCATATGAGTGGATTGGCCTCTTCATAGGCATCGTAATAGGTGGCCTGGCTGAGGCCTGGGGCATATCCAATCCGGAGGTGCTCATAAGGCTCGGAAGATGGAAGGATAGGCTTTTTGTTGGCTGCATAGCCATCGCAATAGGTGCCGGTTCACTGGCACTCTACGGTCTATCCTTTGCAGGTGTTGCATTTCACTGGGGGATAAAACCCGATTACGTTGTTGGTGTTGCCCTTGGTGGTGCAATCTTTGGTACGGGAATAGCCATTTCAGGCTATGTGCCAGGCACAATATGGATGGCACTTGGGGAGGGCAGGCGTGATGCAATATACGCTTTACTAGGCGGGCTTCTTGGTGCGGCATCATGGACTTTGATATACCAAACATCATTTGGGCAGTGGCTTGTATCCTATTTAAACTTTGGAGAAATATACTTTGCAGGAAAGGTTGATACAAATATAGATTTAGGCTTTGGCATAGCAATTCTGTGGGCAGCAATAATGTTTACAATAGCTTATACACTTCCAAGGTATAAGCATGGAAAGAGCTGTGCATATACATCTTTGCATAAAAACTATAAATTATCACCTGAAGAAGAAGCGGAATATATTGATACAGCATCAATGCTGCTTGAGGGCTCATCAATGCCACTTGGAAAAAATAATCTTCCAGAGAAGGTTAATTATCACTGGACTGTATCATCAAAGCTCTTTGGTGTTGTAATGATGTCTGTGGGCATCATCATAGGATTAACGGTTGTTCTTGAGATGTTTCTGCACCAGATCTTTGGGGAATCAACCACATACTCATGGATCGTTGCCAAGATATGGCTTCCCGCAGGATACTGGAATTACAGCACGCTTGTGGCTCACACAATTGGCTGGGAGCCATTCAGTGATATAGGCACATTATTCGGTGCATTTCTTGCATCGATATTCTTCACAAGGAGATTTCAATCATTTAACAATGTAATACCACCATCATGGAAGAAAAGATTCGGAAACAGCCAGATTAAGAGGGCTGCAGGTGCCTTTTCAGGTGCATTTTTAATGCTGCTTGGTGCAAGGATGGCAGATGGCTGTGCCTCAGGCCATATATTAAGCGGTGACCTTCAAATGGCCGTTAGCAGCCTTGAATTCTTCGTTGTTGTTATGATATTCCTGCTCCTTGTTTCACGCATAATATACAGGAGGATT
This sequence comes from Thermoplasmata archaeon, assembly GCA_021826785.1. GTDB lineage: Archaea > Thermoplasmatota > Thermoplasmata > Thermoplasmatales > Thermoplasmataceae > Picrophilus. The sequence continues at coordinate 1,497 of JAKAYN010000183.1, forward strand.
GATTAAAATGGATAAAATTGAACAGGTTGAAAAATTAAGGGAGACTAACGAACCACAGGTAAAATCTGAAAAAGGAATAAAGGCATTTATAATCAGCATGACCTTTGTCACTATATTGACTGCGGCGCTAACATCAGGAACATACAACGGCTACGATCCAAATGCATATTCCGTTGCAATAACAGGTTTCTTTGTGATAGTTACAGTTGTTATGACCGCTGTCTGGTATAGATCAAAGTACAGTAATTATTCCTATGAAGATAAAAAATCATAAATTTTTTATTTTAATTATTATTTTATATTAATGAATTTAAAAACGGGCGTTAAGGTGGCTGTTGAGATAAAACGCAGCGACTGTGAGATCACAAATTATGTTTATAGCCAGTGCCCTGGGGCGTCAATAGATCGTGTTAAAATTGATGGCAAAAAGACAATACACAGGATAATTATCAATTCTGATAAAACAAGAGAAATTGCCAGTAAAATAAAAGAAATATCCGAGAGTGTTCAAATTCCAGGAAGGCGCGTTATATGGGCAAAATCCAGCTGCTGTAGCTCATGTTCCGTTATAGGTGGCTTTGATGATATAATAGTTGGAACAAAATCGCTATCAGCTGATAACATAATTTACAATGTTGTTCTTCCAGATTTTAGGGAATTAAAAAGGCTTGAAAATGAATTAGCATCAAAAAATATTAATTATTCAATCATAGATATGAACGAAAATGATAATGACGATTTAACAGATAGGGAAAAAGAAATTATAATAGAAATATACAAAAAGGGCTATTTTAATAGCAATAGAAATCAATCCCTAACGGAAATAGCACATGATCTTAATATATCCACATCGGCACTTTCCGAGATATTAAGAAAGAGCCTTAAAAAAATTTTGAATTATTATATACAAAATAAAATTTAGATCAAAATAAATTTAGAAATGCAAAGATTTTTTTAATTTCTTTGATTACATGAGCATGCATATAGACATCCTTGGAACGTGGAGCGCAAAGATAAAAAGGGGAAAAAGAAACTCATCGATTTTAATAGACAAAAGCATATTAATTGACTGTGGGCCTCATACAATCGAGTCCCTGCTTGATCTTAATATTGATCCATGCATTATAAATCCTGTATTAATAACACACATGCATTTGGACCATTTCTCCGGTATATTCGAATTAATATGGTATAGATCAATGTCCTGTTGCGAACCACTTATTATTATGGGCCCGGATAATATAAAAGATACAGTATCTAAAATACTTAATTTATATTACAGCCCTGAGAATTTTTA
>JAKAYN010000184.1 GCA_021826785.1 Thermoplasmata archaeon
ACATAATGGCAAGTGTGGAAATAGATGATGGTGTTTATAGGTATATATCTGAATCTGAAAATGATGTAAGCCTTTTTGTAAACAGGATGCTTAAAAGCTACTATGAGGCCATGAACAGACCTGAATTCAATGAGTACACAGAACACGGAAATGGTGATTAAACATTTTATTTTTTTTAATAATTTATAAAATTAAAAATTAATTTTACTGCTTGCTTGCCTTTCTTGCCCTTTTAAGCCTTCTTATCTTCTTCTTTCTCCATTTCCAGCGCATGTTGCCTCTCTTTTTCCAGTCTCTTGAGCTTCTCTTCAAAATGTCACCTCAGATATTCACGTATTGTTTTTTAATATAAATACCTATAGCTATGCTTTCTATTAACATACAATTTTTTATTTAATGATTGCTTAAATGTAAACATTATAAAATTCCATATATTTAAAGAAATAATTTGAATTTATTTTGTAAGATTTTAAAATGTATAAAAATTGTTAATATAATTAGAAAAATTGATTATATTTAAAAATAAGATAAGTTTTATATTTAACATAATGATTTATAATCATGAAGATATTAATAGCCTATGATGATACGAACGGTGCAAAAGAAGCTTTGAAATATAGTCTTAAGTTTAAAAAGATTACAGATGAATACATAATTGTTTATGTTATTCCTGCAATAGTTGGAATAAGCGCATCATTTGACTCGTATGTGCCTGAAACCGTTTATGAAGGGCAGGATAAAACAGCAGATGAGATACTAGAAAACGCAAAAAGTGTTCTAGATAATGAGAATGTTCATTACACCACGGTAAAAATAAGATCAGAGGGCGATGAGGTATCAAAACTAATAGCTGATTACGCCGTTAAAAATGGTGCGGATATGATAATAACCGGAACGAGAAAGCTTCATGGCATAAGCAAGTTAATACTTGGCTCTGTTAGTAGCGGTATCATAGCACATTCAGAGATACCTGTGCTTGTTGTTCCACCCAGCTGATTTATATACTAAATTACAATTTAGGATGGTGATATAAATTGGGAAGCATAAGGCCATCTAACATAAAAAGGATAGCAGAGGAGATTGTTGATAAAAATCCTGGAATGTTTAATGAAAGCTTTGACAATAATAAAAAGATATTAAATGAGATGCTTAAGAATTCGGTCACAAAAAAGACACTGAATGCCATAGCAGGCTATGTGACAAGATACATATTAAAAAAGAAATCTAAGGAAAAGAGTGAAATGGAACAGCTCGGACTTGCATAAATTTATTTTACAACAGGGAAATTTCTCTTTTTCCATAGATCCATGCCACCAACCAGGTGTGCAAGATTTTTATAACCAAGCCTGGTCAATCTATTCGCAGCAGCCCTGCTTCTGTGGCCGGTTTTACATATTAATATGATCCTGGCGTTTTTTGGTATTTCCTTTTCTATGCTTTTTTCATGGCCCAGAGGATAATTTAGGGCTGATTTTATATGCCCTGAGTTGTATTCAAATTCCGTTCTAACATCTATTATAATTGCATCCTTAGTTTTTAACGAATTTATTATGTCCTCTGGCTTTAGTAAATCGAGATTTTCTGGATCTTTAAAATAATCTGTTATAAATTCAAACGTCATATCAACAGCTCCCTTCCATTGTAAATACCAACGAATATTGGCTCCTCCTTTATAATCCATTTCCTGGCAAGAACCTCCCGTAAGTGCTCGGTTACATGTGACCATGCACTTAATGAATCAGTTTCATAAAGAACAACGAATTCCTGATCACCGAGACCAAAAGAGTATGTTGTGTATGATAGTATATCATGGCCCTCCTTATCGCTTCTTGCAGCGCCTATGTGACCTGACATTATCTTTCTTCTTTCCTCATAGTTTAATAGGTACCATTCGCGGTCCTTGCTCATTGGATATGCCACAAAATACTTTTTAGGCTCTGTTTTTAATGTGTCCTCAAGCTTCTGACCTTCCTTTATATATGGTGATTCCTCATACAATGATAGCATGCTGTACTGTGGATAGCCGTAATCGCCTATAATTCCATTTAGGTTTTCCTTTAACCTTGCAATATTTAATGGCTCGTTGGTCGATGCCCAGAATATTATATCACTGTCGTATCTAAGTGATTTATAATATTTTACATTTATTAAATTTCCATTTTTTATGTTCTCATCAATGTATGAAACAACCAAAGAGTTTATGCTTTCTTTTTCCTGTGATGGTAAACGCCAAAATGATCCATATAATTTATAATTTAACACATACATGTATATCATGGTTATCGCTTTAATAATTAATAATTGTTTTATAAACCTATTTATTAATCAAGCCTTTTCTGGTTATTGTTTGCAACACAGTATTTTTTTAAATCGTACTGCTGAAATACGAAGTTTTTTAAAAGTGATATTAATTTTAATCTATCAATATTCGTCGGTTCTATTAGCTGGTTACTCTTTGGTATCTTTAAACCTGCCTCATCAAGCTTCTTTATGTACTCAGATCTGTACGATGACGTTGCAATCTTATAATCCTTTGGCTGGTTTACGTTGCATTTCTCAATTTCACGCATGAATACAGGCCTGTCAAATAATGAGTAGAGAAGCAAAAGTGCGTTATCACCTGAGTTTTCCTCGTCATTGATTCTTGCTATTTCACCGACCATGTAATATATATCCTTATCATTTTTCTTTATTACTGAATAGATCTTTGCAGGTTTAATCTCCTTTTCATTTAAGATGCCCATTTCTGTTAATGCCCTCAGGTAACCGGTAAGAACCAGCCAGATCGGA
>JAKAYN010000006.1 GCA_021826785.1 Thermoplasmata archaeon
GTCCGATATTGTATCGAGACATGTGCCTCTTGGCGTTATGAAAGGCTAAAGAAAGTTTTATATTAAGAAATTTACTTAACCGTCATAATGAATAAAACACGAAGAGGCATTATAGTAGCAGTTACGCTTTTGCTAATTCTAAGCACATTTGCGTTCGTTTCACAGGCAGACAATGGCTCAGCCTTCGTGCCTGCAAATGTTGAACTCTACTGGCACGGAATGGAGTTTAAAAATTATGTTGTGAATTCAACGCCTGAAAACGCAACGCTGGTTGTGCCTCAAAAAGATGTTTATTTTAACGTTTCAAATGCATATTATCCATCTTATAATGGTGTAACATTTACATGGTACCTTAACAATGCTAGGTTAAATGATACATCATATAATGTAAGCATAGATTTCTCAAATCTAAGTGGCAAAAACATTGTGTATGTTTCAGCAGATAATGCAAGCACAACATTTATTGTCTATGTTGTTCCATCAAATATAAAGCCGGATGTATCATACAAGGTATATCAGAACTCAAAGGAAATAACATTAAGCAACGGAAAATACTATGTTAAGCAAAATGAGCCTGTAAATATAACAGCCCATGGAAGCATTGAATATGATAATATTAGCATACCATTATTTTATAAATGGTATGTCAATGGTACTTCTAGAGTATCAGATTACTTAAATTATACATTTAAGGATGCATTTAAAAACTATACATTATATCTAAATGGAACAGCTGAAACAGGTAATTACAGAAACTTATCAATATTATTCTATGTTAATGACACAACAGCACCGCATGCATTGTTTAATATTTATTACCAGAATGGTACAAGGACAAATATATTACCATACGATGAATATATAATAATATCAGCAAATAATTCATATGATAGATATTTTGGACATAATTTAACATACAAGTGGTCATTCCTCTACAAAAACGGTACAAAATTGCCATCAGATGCTTATAATATAAAGGCTGGGAACCTTAGCTCATCTTACGTTTTAATAAAATTCTTAACAATAAAAACCATTAACATATCGTTGCTGGTAAAAAATCCGATTAATTTATCATCATATTACAATGTTAGTTACAAGCCGTACGTTTCTCAGCCCTATCTGATAGTTCAGAGCATATACATACCAAAGGCTCTTGCAGAGGGTGTTACAGGGACAATATATGTTAATGTGACAAACAAGGGAAGTTCAACAGCATCATCGTTTACCTTAGAGGCAATTTTGAATGGAAAAACGTACTATCATTTCTATTCAATATCAATAGCACCAGGTGCCTATGCAAACGTTTCATTTAAGATAAAACCACCTCAGGCAGGTTCACCATTAATACAGTTCATGGCAATAAACAAGAACGAACCAGCAAGCCTTGAAAGCATAGGAGCACTTACAACAAGAATACACGTAAAGACCGATCCATATGATATATACATAGCAACAGGTGCCGTTGTACTTGCATTACTAATAATTGGAATAGCACTCTATGAGATAGATAAAAGATCCAATAAAGGCACGCAGATGCCTGCAAGGGTAGATAAAAATGTTAATAAAAGTCCAACAAGGAGCGTAACAAGATCATCAAAGCAGAGGAGATAAATTTAAATTATATTTCATCAAGTAATTTTATCCCAAGCAATGGTGCAGCATCATCCATTATTTTTATAAACATTTCTATTATCTTTGATCTCTTGTATTCTTCATTTGAGCCTATTACAGGGCAGTTTGTGTAAAAATCATTAAAGGATTTTACAAGTGTTAAAAGATAATTTGCAATTATGTCTGGTCTCAGGTTTTCATAGGCAGATCTTAAATAATAAGGATACAAGAACATATTTTTTATCAAAGATCTCTCATATTCATTGAAATCTTTTAATTCAATACTTTTAATATTTTTTATCTTTTTTACTATGCTTTTTGCCCTGGCATATGCATACATTATATAAGGTGCAGAATCACCTTCAAAGTTAAGTGCCTCACTCCATCTAAATGTCATTGGTTTATTCTGGTTAACCTTTGATATGTTAAACCTTATTGACGATGAGGCTATTGCAAGTGCTATTTCCATGGTCTTTTCATTTGTATATTCAGGCCTCTTTTCTCTCACAACTTTTATTGATTCCTCTACTGTTTTTTCATAAAGATCGTCAAGTGTTACAATATTTCCCTTTCTTGTTGACATTTTACCCGTCTCAAGGGATATAAAATCATAGAATACGAATCTTAATAATGCATTAAAATTAAGAAGGTCTTTAAGAACATAAGATAGATTTTTGGCATGCTCCTTATGATCCTCGCCAAGGACGTCTATTATTACATCATAGTCCCCGGCCTTGTATAGATGATAGGCAATATCCCTTACAAAGTAAAGCGATGTGCCATCGCTTCTTGTTAAATATATTTTTTTACCGTTGTATTCTATGTATTTTGCATTGCCTTCACTTTTTATATTGTTTTCAAGCATTGTCATTACCCTGGATGTGGCACCATTGACAATAAATGATGATTCCCATACATAGCTCATTATGTTTACATCTATTTTTTTCAATGATTCCATTATTGATGATAAAACTATGCCTGCAATGTCCTGTATCTTTTTTATTGTCTCTGTATCACCTTTTTCGTATAATTTCGAAAGCTCTGAAACCTCTTTTTCTATCGAATCATCCATATTATTGTATATTTTTTGATAGCCATCAAGCAGGTTTTCAACAGTTGGCTCCTCGGTATTATGAAACTTCTCATGGCCAATATAAAGGTATAAAACCTGTTTGCCTGAATCGTTTACATAATACTGCGTCATCACGCGCATGCCAGTTCTTTCTATGATTCTTGCTATTGAATCCCCTATTATGGAATTTCTTGTTCTGCCTATGTGTATTGGCCCTGTCGGGTTTGCACTTGTATGTTCCACAAGGGCCTTTTCAGCATCCTGAAAGACGTCAGGGTATATGCCAAGCCTTTGAAAGGCATCGTCCAATATATCAAACATGAGCTTTGTTTTTAGCCATACGTTTAGATATTTACCATTTATCTCAAATCTTTCTATATATGCCTCCCTTTTTAATATATTATATAAGTTATTCCTAATTTTTTCCTGATCATCATTTATCCTGAAAAGCCTTATTGATATATCACCATGCTCTGTATTTATCTCAGCATCTTTATCATCAATTTTGTAAACGGTATTTAATTTCGTTATCAATTGCTTTTTATAATCATCAAAAAGCAGCATACTGGTTCATACGTTTAATATAATTATATTTTTTTATGTTTAATGGGTTTTTAAATTATTGTCTATAAATTCTATTTTATAGCCAAGACTTGAAAGGTCTTTTAAAAAGCTAGGATAACTTTTATTTATATTTTCAACATCTTCGTATATTATATTATATGATGATATTAAACCGGCTATTATTGAAGACATTATCATTCGATGGTCATTAAATGATATATTCCTTGGCCGTTTAATTTCACCCTTGCTTACTATTATTTCATCATCACTTTTTTTTATAAATGCACCAAAGGAAGATGCCATGGATATTATATTCTCGGCGCGGTTTGATTCCTTTATTTCAAGTCTTTTATAATTTAATATATGCACTGAAACATCAGAGAATATACCTATAATTGAAATAGGTGGTGCCAGATCAGGATTATCATTAACATCTATGTATAAATCTCTAAGTATCCTTGTTTTATGAACGATAATTTTATCATCATAAACATCAATTTTCCTTTCAGATACACTGTTTATAATCTCTATTATTTTAGAATCTGGCTGGCATGAGTTTATTTTTAGATTTTTTATCTCTATATCACCTTTAAATATGCCCAGGATTATCCAGAATGCCGCCGATGAGTAGTCACCCTCAATATTTATTACACTATTTTTAATATAATTACTGTAAAAATCGAATGATTTATAGTCCCTGTTTTTTACTGAAACTCCAAGGTCATTAAGGCATTTCATTGTGATTTTAATGTAATCCGTTGACACAACGTTATATGCATCTAAATGGCCTAATAATATTGAATGATACATCATCATTGATGATACAAACTGCGAGCTCTTTGAGCCATCTATTTTTGAATCAGAAACGTTTGAAAACGATGCATCCATTAATATGCCATCATTATTTTGTTTAAACACAATATTTTTCCCCTCAAGTGTCTTTATAAGATCGTTTATAGGCCTTTTCCTTAATGATTCATTTTCATATATAAATGTCCTGCATCTTTTTGCTGCCAATAAGCCAATTACAAGCCTTAATGATGTGCCTGATTCACATGCATTTATCGTCTTCGGGCATTTAAATTTAGGATATATTTTTAAACAGCCATCAAATTTAATTGATGCGCCACAGGCCATTGCTATTTTAATGGCAACAATCTCATCTTCCGAAAATGATAGATTTTTTAATGATACAGGTATATTGGAAAAAGCAGAGTAAAGTATATATCTTTGCGAAAAACTCTTTGAAGATGGTGCATTTATAATTCCAGGCTTAAATTCACCTTTTATCGTTATATTCATAGGTTATTCCCCTGTTTGAAGGCCTTGTCCTTATAATATTATAATCAAGGTTAAAATTATCTAATGCACGCTTTCTTGTTCTATTATCATTAAAAATTGCATAGATTGCCGGACCCTTTCCTGACTGTGATGAATAGATTGCCCCCGACTCTAAAAAGTAAGATATTACATTATAATCAGCGCCGAGTATTGAGCCATAGAGATAACCATTCATTTCCATGGCATCAAATATCATGCCATTTCTTATCAAATTTTCTATAATGCCTATTTTTTTTGAAAGATTTTTAAAATCTATCTTTTTTATATTCCTTGTAAGCCTGTTTTTTGATGAATAGGCTATTGCTATCGGCACATAATCCATTGATGATCTCCTTATTATTTTCATATTTTTATTATCCGTGTAGCAAAAACCACCGTAGTATATTGAACATAGATCATCAAAGGCGCCTGTTATTGATGTATTATTGTACTTTGATGCTTGGGCTGCAATTTTTAATAATTTATGATCATTGAAATTTATGTTTTCAATTTTTAATATGCCAAGAATAATTGAAAGTGTCATTGCACTGCTGCTTTTCAGGCCATTTGCCTCTGGTATTATACTTTTTATATCTATTATAAATTTATCATTAATATCAAAAAGTTTTCTTGTAAAATCAACGGTTCTTTTTATGGAATCGTTTGAAAATTTATCAATATCCGACTTTGATACCTCAACGATCATGGGCAGTTCTATTGAAAATGCCGCACCGTGACAGTTAGCAAATGCCGAAAGAACCGATAGACCGCCATTGACCCTTACCCTTATGCTATTCATTTATATCATCCAGAGCATTTAAAACATAGCTTTTAAATTCCTCGTATTTAATATCGATATTAAATATTATTTTTAATGTTTCTATGCCCTGACCGGTGAAAAGATCTATGCCATTTACTGCCTTACCGCCATTTGATTCCACAGATCTTAGGAATCTTGTTTTAACAGGATTGTAAACAACATCTATACCAATAACTGATCCTATGAGCTTATCAGGAAATGGCATGGAATTATCGGGAAACGTGCCAAGCGGTGTGCAGTTTATCAATATATCGTAATCACCATTTACATTATTATAATTATAAACATCTGTATTTTTTGGTATCCATGGCTTTCGTCCCGATCTTGATAAAAACGATATTTTTACATTGCCTTCAAGGTCATTTATGGCCCTAAAAACTGTTTTTGCTATGCCGCCTGTGCCTGCTATTAAAATACTTTTGTCTTTTAGATTTATATTATTCTCATTAATAGTTTTAATAAATCCAGTGTAATCTGAATTGTAACCATGAAGATTTCCTTTTTTAACCATTACAAGGTTTGCAGAACCTGTTTTTAAAACGTTTTCATCCGCATTATTTAAATATTTAATAATATCATTTTTATATGGCGCAGTTACATTGAATCCTGATAGATTGAGCTTGGCATAATTACAGAATCGTTCTAAGTTCTCCTTAATTAAATCTATTGACAGGTATACCGCATTTATACCCTTGTCATTAAATAATCTATTATAAACGATCTGCCCAATTGAATGCGTTACTGGTCTTCCTATAAGAGCTGATACCATCATGGCATGTCACCGAGTATTTTTATTATCTCATCAGGGCTTATTAACTGTATTTTATAATTGCCTACACCATTAACGGAAACAAGGTTTATGTACCCGGCTTCTGATTTTTTATCGTTTTTTATATAATTATATAATTTATTAAGATCTATACTTTTAAAATCTATGATTTTAAAACCTAGTTTTGCTATTAATTTTCTTATATCATTTGATATGTCTTTGTTGCCAAGATATTTCGATATATATAGCTCTGCGATCATTCCATTTGCCACTGCCTCACCGTGTGATATTTTATTATTAAAATATGATTCTAAAGCATGCCCTATCGTATGCCCAAAGTTTAGAACATACCTTAAATGGGATTTATCATAAAAATCCATGGATACAACCTTTAACTTTGCATTTATGCTTATATTTACTATTTTTTCAATATTTTTCATAATATAATTAATTTCATTGTTTATTATATTAAAAAGCTCAGGCTCTATGGTTATTCCCATCTTTAGTGCCTCTGCAAGGCCATCCATGATGACATTTTTGTTATCTATAAATGATGAATCATCTATTATAAGCTCTGGATTGTAAAATGTGCCTATTAAGTTTTTTATATTCATATAATTAATTGCGTTCTTTCCGCCTATAGAGCTGTCAATCTGCGCAAGAAGGGTTGTTGGAACAGCAATGAGCCTTATGCCGCGCTTGTAAACAGATGCGGCAAAACCTGATAAATCGCCTATTGTGCCGCCACCTATGTAGATAATAGCATCACCGCGTTCTATATTATTTTTTAAAAGCTCGTTTACTATTAATGAAAAGTACTCAAGGCTCTTTGCCCTTTCACCATCATCAATTACAATTCTTTTTTTTATATTTGATAAAAAATCATACTTTTTAAAAACGTTTTTGCTTATAATTGAAATGTTATTTTTTGAATTAAATTCATCAATAAAGTCTTTGAATATGTCTTTTCCTGTGATTATTCGAATTTTATCATTATTGATTTCATATGTCAATTCCATGCATGGGCAATGTAATAATAACTTAAAAATTTATATTAAAAAATCAATTTGATTAAAATAGATATATAAGTATAGAATTACATAAAAGTTAGATGATAACATTTAATGATTTACCGGATATAAATGATATAAGGGAAAATGGCTACGTAAAAATAAAAAACCATGGCATGATAGCAAATAACAGAACGGCCGCAATAATAGCAATGGATGGAACAATAGACTGGGCATGCTTTCCAAATTTCAATTCAAAGCCGATCTTTGATTCAATACTTGATAAAAATAAGGGTGGTTTCTTTTCAATAAGGCCTGTTGATGATGTGTTTTTAAATCAATACTATGAAGAATTTACAAACATACTTATAACGGAATTCCTAAAGAATCATGAGGTAATTTTAAGAATTACAGATTTTCTTCCAATATCTGACTATTCAACAATAAATTATCCAGAGATTCACCGGTTTATAGAGGCACCTAACAGTGATGTTGACATTGATATAAAATTCAGACCAAACTTTAACTATGGCATGGAAATGCCGATGATAGAAAGGTCAAGATACGGCTACCTATTTATTGGATCTAATAATAGTGTTGGCATATCATCAAATTTTAAGTTTAAGCTTGATAAACGTAATACACTATCAACAACGGTGGAATTAAGCAAAGGATCATATGAATGGATTGTGGTTGCCGCCGGCATAAAGTACATAAGTCCGGTAAGCAATTACAAATCATATGACAGGCTTGAGGAAACAAGGGAATACTGGAAGAAATGGTCTAACAGCATAGATTACCACGGTGTTTACCATAAATACGTTTTAAGATCAGCACTTGCACTTAAGGGTCTTTTCTATGACCCAACAGGATTGATGGTCGCCGCACCAACATCAAGCCTTCCAGAATCAATAGGTGGCGAGAGAAACTGGGATTATAGGTATACATGGATAAGGGACACTGCCTACGTCATAGAGGCTTTATCTTTTATAGGGCTTAAAAGGGAGGCAACAAAGTTTCTTTACGATATAATGGATACCATAGAAAAGGAAAACCGTTTAAGGACGATATATTCAATTGATCATGATTATAACGAGCTATTTGAGGATATAATAAACTATGATGGCTACATGGACTCGAAACCTGTAAGGATGGGCAACAGGGCGTCTGAGCAGTTGCAGGTTGATCAGTATGGTTCGATTATAAATGCGTTGTATCATTTAAATAAGATTGGTGGAGCCATAAATTCATACATGTGGGACTTTGTTATTGATATTCTAGAAAAACTTTCAATTATATGGAAATATCCAGATTCAAGTATCTGGGAATTTAGAACAGAACCAAGGCATTATGTTTATTCAAAATTAATGTCATGGGCCGCATTCGACCGTGCAATAAGAATGGGGAAAGATCTTAACTATACTGCGCCATATAATAAATGGCGCATGACGGCAAATGAAATAAAGAAAGATATAATAAAGAATGGCTTTAATAAGGAATTAAATTCCTTTGTGCAGTACTACGGATCAAATGACACGGATGCATCGCTTCTTAGAATACCATTGTTGAACTTTTTGCCTGTTAATCATCCAATGGTTCAGGGCACAATATCATTAATAGAGAAGAATCTAATGCATGATAATTATCTTTTTAAAAGGTACAACGAGGATGATGGTCTTAAAGGTGATGATAACGCATTCCTTTTATTATCTTTCTGGTACGTTGAGGATTTAATCTTAATGAATAGAATAAAAGATGCGAAGAATGTTCTTGACAGATTGCTTAACATGTCGAATCATTTAATGCTATTCTCCGAGGAGATCGATTTTAAAACATTGGAGCCAGTTGGTAATTTCCCACAGGCAATAACCCATCTCGGTGTTATAAGGGCTATAACAAAATTAAATAATGCCTTTAAAAAGATAAAAAATAGAGACTTTTAGGAAATTATTAATAATCATTAAAGATGTGTTTTCAATGAATTATTTTTATTTGCTTGCATCATCATTCGCAACACTCTTCGCAATAATGAACCCTATAGGTGCAGTTCCAATATTAATATCATTAACTGATGGCTACACAAAAAAGGAAAGGGACAATGTTATTTTAAAAAGCACTTTTACGGCAGCCGGCATGATGCTTGGCTTTATGCTCATAGGTGCTTACATATTTCAGGTTCTCGGAATAAGCATATACGATTTTGAGATAGCTGGTGGCCTCTTACTTTTCAAGGTTGCATTTGATATGCTGCAGGGTAAAACCTCACCGACAAAGATAACAAACACTGAAAAGGAAGAATCTGTTGAAAGGGAGGCCATAGGCATAGCACCACTTGGAACACCATTACTTGCCGGCCCTGGAACGATAACAACGGCAATCATATTTTTCAACGGCAATGGTGATACATTAATGACCAGGCTAATTGTTATAATAAGTGTTGTGCTGCTTGTTATTATAACGTACTTTATACTTAAGTTTTCAATACCAATATTTGGAAGGCTTGGCAAAACAGGTTCAATAGTTATAACAAGGATAATGGGTCTTTTGCTTGCATCTATAGGTATTCAGCTTATTGCCTCTGGTATAATCAATGTTTTCCATATTTAAAATAAAATGACTCGTAATCCTCCCTTTTTATCTGACCTGGTGCACTTTCCTTTATGTACCTTGCATAAACTATATCCGATAAGAAAAGACCTGAAAATAGCCTAAGTGCCTCGTTGCCAATACCCATAGGTATAAATGCTATTTTAAAACCTTCTTCCTTTTTTATTAAAAGGTAATGCAAATCGTCAACAAACTTTATTATATTATTATAATTTAATGCTATTTTATAATAATCAGGCTTCTTGGCATTCATTAATGTAAATACCGCTGGAACATTATCATTATTTTCACCGTGGTATGAAAGCATCATCAAAGAATTTTTTGGCCTGAAATTTAAATTAACATCAAGATCCATCATCCATGGATTGTAGCTATCTGCTATTTTATAGTATTCAATGCCAAGCCTGCAGGTAAATATATATTTAATCGAATTATCATTAAGATATAATAAAACATCTGGAAGAGATTCATATGAATGATCCTTAAAAAGGTCATACCTAAGCTCGTAAATATTATTTTTATTAAATTTAAATTCTTTTTTCATTTCGTTTAAATCATTAAAGTATATTGATTCGACTATCAATGGGCTTTGCATGGCAATAAATAACAAATGTATATAAAATCATTAAGTTATGCATTTTTATGGATATATAAAATAATCAATTTAATAAATTTTTATTGATTTAAAATGATTCATTGTTAAAATATAATTTATTTTTATCGTATTTAAAATTAGGCTTCTGATATTACCATGCTAAGCCTTTTTATTCCTTCTCGTATATCATCATCCTCTGCATAGGTAAAGTTTAACCTCATTGTATTTAACTCCGGATTTTTGTGATAAAAAGCAGATCCAGGAACATAGGCAACCTTTTTCTCTATTGCCTTTTCAAGCAGTTTTTCCGTATCAACGTTCTTTTTTAGCCTTAGCCATAAAAACATGCCACCGTCTGGCTTTGACCATTCTGCATTTTCTACGTTTTCATCCAGTGCTTCTAACATAACGTTTCTCTTTCTTTTATAAAGTTCAACAGTCTTTGGTACCTGATCGTATATTATTCCATTTTTAAGGTATTCATATGCTATATACTGTGAGAAGGAATCACCTGCAAGATCCAGGGCCTGCTTTAATAGATTCATTTTTGCCGTAACCTCTTCGCTTGCTATTACATAGCCTGTCCTCAGACCAGGGGCCATTACCTTTGAGAACGTCCCTAGGTATATTACATCGTCATCCAGACTTTTAAGTGTCGGTACCTTGCTTCCTGAGTATCTTAAATCTCCGTATGGATTGTCTTCTATTATTGGTATTTCGTATTTCTTTGATATCTCTATCAGATGTTTCCTCCTGTCAAGTGGCATTGTATAGCCCGCAGGATTCTGAAACGTTGGTATTGTATATATAAACTTTGGTTTCCTATTATTATCAACCATTGATTTTATTTTATCCTCAAGTTTTTCAACTATCATGCCGTTTTCATCCATTTCTATTGACTCTGAATCCACAGCATTTGCATTTAATGATGATATCATGCCAACGTATGTCGGTGCCTCGAGTATGACCTTTTCACCAGGATTTGCAAAAATCTTTGAAAGCGCATATAATGCCTGCTGTGAGCCTGTTGTTATAAAAACGTTCTCGGGATTACATTTTATATTTTCGTCTTTTAATATAAATTTAACTATCTCCTCCCTTAGAGGTTTAAGACCGTCTGTGGTTCCGTACTGCAGCGCATTTTTGCCATAGTTGCTTAGAACATCGCTTGTTATCTCCATTATCTTTTCTATTGGAAAGGTCTCTGGATTTGGCATGCCGCCACCAAACGATATCATTCCAGGCTGCTGGATATACTTTAAAAGATTCCTTATAGCGGATGATTTCATATATTTTAAATTTTCAGAGAATTGGTACTTCATGTATGTATAGCTTTGTGATCTATATAAATGTTGATAAAAAATACTAATTTTTAAAGATCTTTTCATAAAGCATTCTTATAAATTCATTAACGTCCATAATAATACCATAGTCTGAATATTTAAATATATTTGCGTCCATGTTGTTGTTTACGGCTATGATCTTATCCGCGTATCTTAGGCCGACAACATGGTTATCGGCTCCAGATATTCCAAGAGCTATATAAATACCAGGTGAAATTGACCTGCCTGTTAAACCTATCTGAACCTGCCTGGGCATTATGTTCATGTCAACCACCTTTCTAGTTGCACCGACGCCAGCGTTCATTTTTTGCGATATTTCAAGAACCTTTGGTATCATGGATCTATCAACGCCGCGGCCTATGCCAAAGACAATGTCCTTGTTAAGATCCATATAAATATCATCTATTGCCTTTGATTCTATAAATTCAAATTTGTTCTTTTTATCATAATCTACAATCTTTATCTCTGGATTGCCATAATATTCATTGATGAACATTCCTGGCCTGACTGTTGCCATTGCCGGTTCAGTTTTTGATTCTATCTCTGCAATGATGCCGCCACCAAACGATGGCTTGTACTGAATGAGTTTTTTGCCAGTAAATTTTACATCTATGCAGTCGGCTGTTAATCCCAGGGATAGCCTTGCAGCTATGTTTGCTGCAACGTCCCTACCATTAAGATTTGATGGTATTAAAACGTATTCTGGTTTATTATTTTTTATGTAATCACATGTATATTCTATAAGTCCGTATAAATCCGATCTTAAATATATGTACTCATGGCATGCCATATTTTTT
>JAKAYN010000185.1 GCA_021826785.1 Thermoplasmata archaeon
CGATGTTTTTTTTAGCATTATTCAGGATGCTCAAGAGATCGGGGTAACAGTACAATCATGTATCAAGGGGGAGCAACAAAAATATGATTGGTACAAATTAACTGCTATCTCGCTGCAATTAAAGGGAGAATATCATAAAATTGCAAAATATTTGGAAAAAATAAATCAACAAAAGACACTTCTTTGTACACATCTGCAAGTAATCTTTCATGCCAATGGGCAATGTACACTGGATTGCCAACTACAAAGTCTTACTGTGTAATACAAAAAATAAATTTAAAAACCCCTCGTTATATTTATATCCTTTACAAGAGCGTATGGCATTATTGATGCATGTATCTCGTCCCACCATTTTGTGTTTATCCTTTCACTTGAGAATTCCTCAAAGTTTTTCATTATATTAATTATTGAATCACTTATTCTTATTCCTGATATGGAACCAATAATTTCACCGTGTTTTATGTAAAAAACGCCATCCCTTGGGACGGTTGAAAATATACCTGCCCTCTGGTCCTGGAACCTTGTGTACCATGAATTATTTATAAAAATGCCATTGTCGATCTCATTTATAATGTCAAGATAGCTCCTTTTTCCAGGTTCTATAGAAAGCTGCCAAGGTAAAGGAAATATTATTCCGGCATTTCCTGTTGTCTCTGTACCTGCCTTTTTTGCGGTTGAGTATGAATGAAGGTATGTTTTTAAAATTCCATGGTCTATGATCTTTTTGTTTGATGTTACTGTTCCCTCATCATCAACTGGCCTGTAACCTATTCCATTTGGGTTCATTGGCTCATCATTTAATGTAAAGTTTTCTGGTCCAACCCTTGAATTTAAAAGCCCTATGAAAGGGCTCAATCCTGAATCTATGCTATAATAAGATAGAAAGTTTGAGTTATATGTCATTATTGTACCAAGCGTGTATGGGGACAGCAAAACATCGTATTTGCCCTCATTTATATCTATCTTATTTTTTGTTTTTAATGCCTTTTCTGCGGCAAGGCTTCCGTATTTATATGGATCTATATTAAATTTAAAACCTGTATGAACAGCTTCCTGGCCACTAAAATCATTCTTAAATGATCTTATAACTATTTCGTAACCTCCGGTTTTGTATTCAATATCATTGTAATTTGTAGTAACATGGTTTCTAAACATCTTTTTATAAACAAGACCTGCACTAGAATCGGCACCGGACCTTATCGATGCATCGACCATCTGCTGCATAACCTCGTATATTTCAACATCATCCATTTCTATATTACCCTGATTAAACGAGTAATGTTTATCATTAATACCATTATATGAATTGTTTTCTATTGCATTTTCCATCAATGTTTTTATATCATCTATATTATTATTCTGAACCTCAAGGTTTACAATTTTTTTGCCCTTGGCAGCAAAAATGTTGTAAATATGATCTGACCATATATTGTTTAAATCGCATGTGTTGTTTGAAAATCTTAGCTCATCAATATCGTAGAAAACCTCATTGATTGCATATTCATCAGCATATTTTTTTATTTCATCCATCATGATGATCACTTTATGTACATGTTTCTTAATCTGAGATGTGGGCCACCCATCCATACCGGAACGCCCTGCTCCGGATCTCCCTTGCCACACGTGCCGGCGCTGAATTCAAGATCATTGGCAACGGCGTCAATTGATGAGTAAAAGTTAACTGTATTCGTTTCTATTACAGGCCTTCTTATCCTTTTTTCAATTTGACCGTTTTTTATTGTATACGCCTCCTTACCAACGTACTTTTCATTAAATCTTATATCATCTATGTTCCATTCAGTAAATGATTTTATGTAAATGCCTTCTTTAATATCATCTATAAGCTCATCAAAGTTATAATCACCAGGTTCTATATATGTTGTGCTCATTCTTGCAAGCGGTTCCATGTCCCAGGATGATGATCTGCCACCGCCGTTGGATTTTTCAGATAAAATTCCGGCACTTTCCCTGTTTAATATGTACTCATTGACCATGCCATTTTTGTAAAGATACCTTTTTCTTGCAGGTGATCCTTCATCATCATAAAGATAGAAACCATAGCTATTTTCAAATGTTGGATCGTCTATAACGTTAACGATGTCGCTGCCTATCCTCATCCTATTATTTATAAATGATTTCCCTGCCTGTGCAGCCTCTCTGCCTACGATCCTATCGTATTCCATTGGATGCCCTGCGGATTCATGTGCAACTATGCCAGATATCTCTGGTCCAACTATCACATCATATTTTCCTGGTTTAATCCTGTTTGCCTTTAACGACATTTTAATAGAATTAACATCATCTTTTATTTTATCGTTTAATTTTAAATTATATATATAATCGTAGCCACCGGTGCAGCCGTACTCCTGAAACGATTCCTCAAAGTCGCCAGAATCCTGTATGCCTGCCATGTAAAAGTAAAATATCCTTGAGTATTCAGACGATATCTCAGATCCTGATGTATTTAGGTATAACTCATTTACATAAGTTTCATTTAAATTGTTTATTCTAATTGATGCATTATTATCAAGCATAATTTTATCAAGATCCATTAAAAATGAGATCTTTTCATTTAAATCAACGTCATTTATCTTTTTAGTGCCAAGGCTTTTCCATGATTTTTTTATGTTTCCAGATTCATCCATTTTGTTTTTACCTGGCATCATTGACTTTTTTATTGCGATGCCCTTTTTATACCTCATAGTTTTGTAATCTGTTATCTATGCAGAT
>JAKAYN010000186.1 GCA_021826785.1 Thermoplasmata archaeon
GGATTTAATAATATTTCTCATAATGATAAAAAAATAGAAAATGTTATTAATAATTTATAAATATGCCTTTATTGTGATAAAATGGTTGACGTTAAAAAGGTTCCAGCAGATTTATTAATAAGCAATGTTGCTTCAAAACTAAGATCGATGGGTATAGAGCAGCCCGCGTGGACATCTTATCTAAAGGATGGCATGGGCAAGCAGAAATCGTGGGATCAGGACGACTGGTATTATACAAGGCTTGCATCGATGATGAGAAAGCTCTATTTATACGAAAACCTTGGAATAATGAGGATGAGCGAGGAATACGGTGGCAAGGTCGATCGTGGCACAAAGAGGTATCATCCAGCAGCCGGTAGCAGATACATTGTCAGGCAGCTCTTTAAAAAGCTGGAGGAGCTCGGCCTTGTGAAAAAGGAAAAGACTGGCAGGGTTTTAAGCCCACAGGGAAGGTCAATGCTTGACAAATCTGCTGCCGAGGTATTAAAAAGTCTCGTTGAAAAGAATAAAGAGCTTGAAAAGTATCTTTAAATATTAATGGCCGGTGATGTGTATGGACCGTGATGATGAGCTTGATGAGATAAGACGTAGGAAGATGGCCGAGTACCAGCAGATGATGCAGGAAAAGGCCTATGAGGAGGAGCAGAAGAAGGCTGCCGCCGAGGAGGAGGCAAGAAGACAGCAGATACTCAGGCAGATACTTTCACCGGAGGCAAGGGAGAGGCTAAGCAGGCTTAAACTTGTAAGGCCAGATCTTGTTGAGAATGTTGAGAACCAGCTTATACAGTTGGCAGGCATGGGAAGAATTAATAAGGTGATATCTGATAACGAGCTGAAAAGCATACTGTTAAGGCTAACAGAAAACAGGCATGAGACAAAAATTGAGAGGAGATAAATATGGCAAGAAATAAACCGTTGGGATTAAAGATTAGATTAATGAAGGCAGTAAAATCGAACAGGCGTGTACCAGGCTGGGTCATGGTAAAGACAGACCGCAGGGTTACACAAAACTATAAGAGAAGGAGCTGGAGAAGGTCAAATCTTAAGGCATGAGGTGTTTAAATGGCTGATGAGGAGAATACAACAGAGGTTTTATTATCAATATCATTAAGAAAGGCCAGATTTTCTTCAAGGTCAAGAAGGGCAGATACGGCAATTGAGATGTTAAAAGACGCTGTGTCAAGATACACAAAATCTGATAAAAATGATATATGGATAGATAATAAGGTAAACGAGCTTATATGGTCCCGTGGCAGGAGAAAGCTTCCCACAAGAGTAAATGTAAAGGTTATAAAACTTGAAGATGGCACGGCCGAAATAATATTGCCATAATTTTTATGATAAAGAAGATATCAATTTTAAACAGTAATTTTATAGGCGTTTACGCAAGAACGTGGAACGATATAACATTTCTTCCTGTTAATATATCGGAAGAAGATGAAAACATCTTTAAAGAAACATTAAAAACTGAGATATACAAAATATCGATTGGTAATTCGTTTTTAATAGGCAGCATGCTTTCAATGAACTCAAACGGCATCGTTGTTGCAGACCATGGCAGTGATGAACTTTTAAAATCATTAAATCTTAATGGAAGGAACATATTATCCATAAACAATAAGCTAAATGCTGCTGGAAACAACATAATAGCAAACGATCATGCAGCGCTTATACACAAATCATTTCCTGATTCCATAAAGAAAAAAATAGAGGATGTCCTTGGCGTTGAAACTGTAAAGGGTTCAATAGCAGGTGTTAAAACTGTTGGCAGCGTTGCTGTTCTAAATAACCGTGGTATGCTTGTAACCTCAGAGGCGGACGAGGATGAAATAAAGTATTTATCAGATCTTTTTAAAATAAATGTAAAGACAGGAACCGCCAACTTCGGCAGCAACTATGTTGGTGCCTCAATAATAGCGAATAGCAATGGAATACTTGTTGGAGAGGCAACAACATCAATAGAGCTTGGAAGAATAGATGATACATTATCTTAAATCTGAGGCTTTTATTATTGAATAAAGCTCTATGCCATTGCTTTTAAGCATTTCGTATGCACCCTCTTCACGGTCAACAACGCATACTGCCCTTTTAACAATGCCACCATTATTTCTTATTATTTCTACGGTTTTCATTATTGAACCACCAGTAGTTGCAACATCATCTATTACATCTATTTCATCGCCATTGTTTATATTTCCAATGTACCTCTTTTTTGTGCCATGCTTTAGCTCATCCTTTCTTATTATTATAAAAGGTTTTTTTGTTTTTATCGCCACGGAAACTATTATTGGGACCGCACCAAGCTCCATGCCTGCAATTTTGCCTGAAACAACAAATTTACTTATTTCATTCCCAATGCTATCAAGTATTTCAGGATTGGTATATGCGGATTTTATATCTATATAATAATTGGATGTTTTACCAGATGTTAAAATGAAATTGCCGAATTTTATGGCACCTATATTTATTAAATCGTCCTTAAGCATCGATAGTTAATAATAAATATATATTTATAATTTGATGTGAGCAAAATTTAATATATTTATTTTAATTGCTATTTTAATGAGTAGGAAAATATTTATAGCAGTTTTTTTGGCCACTGTTATGATACTATCGGCATTTGCACTTGCCATGGGATCATATCATGCACAGAGCAATAATATAAATAAAAATGTTTACAGTGTTTCACCACCGGATTATAGTGGCTTT
>JAKAYN010000187.1 GCA_021826785.1 Thermoplasmata archaeon
TAAGATCGGAAAGCCATGTAAAATCAATACCCTTCAACAACATAATTATGTCTTCCCTATTTGAATTGTGATTTTTCCATTCATCAAAAAGTTTTAATGCAATTTCAGTATTTTTATATATGTTTTTATAACCTTTATTTTCGAGCAAACCTGCGACCATAAGCATTTCATTCTTTGGAACAGCGCATTTTGTATCATTCCTATTATACTTATATTTCATTGCAAGCGATTGCAAAAGCCTCCGTAATGATTTATAAGCCCTGAATGCTGCAAGATCAATAATATTTTTGTTTAATCTAATGCACGCAACATTTGCGTCTTTAATTGCCATTTCCGCATACTGCTTCTCGGATCTTATCGGCATATTTAAAATATAAATTATAATTTAATATTTTTTACGTATCTTATTCCAAATTGATTTCATATAAAACGTTATAATATAGAAAATAGAATTAAAGAAAAGGTGAAGTTAAACAATAAAAAATTAAAATGTATTATAGTGCTATTGTCAGTGAATGTCAGTGAAGGACACAATATTTTTTAAGTCATTTCAAGCTCTTAATATCTTTAATGTTGCATATCGATTTCCATAATTTATATGATATTCTGAATATGTTTTTTAATTCTTCTCCATTTTTATAATAACATTAATAAATAATATATTTATAATCTGATAATCTGTTACTGTAATAGGCCCATAATTTGTTATCTGCAATGTTGAATTTGTTATACCATAAATATATGCCGGTTCATTTTTTCCTACTGCTAACGCTATAGTACTTATTGATAAATCCGGGCTAATATATGATGGTGTTGATTGTATTTTATTAGTTTTGCTATATGTAGTTGTATCATTGAATTGAAAATATACCTTATTAGAATCATTATATTCGGCTATTACCAATCATTTTATAAAACTTGAAAAAATATGCGAAGGATATGTGCTTTTAAAGCCCATTATAAGCAAATTTATATTAATCTTTATAATGGTATTATTATGAATTATGGCATAGAATCACAGCTGAAAATATATACAAAGATGAATGAAAGTTCTGATCTGCCAATTTCAATAGAAGACTGGAGAAGAAGGGCAATGGGTGTATTAAATAAAAATGCATGGGGATATTTGGAAGGAGCTGCTGGCAATGAGGATACAATGAATGAAAATAGAAAGGCATTTTTAAGATACTATATAAGGCCCAGATATTTAAGAAACGTTGAGAACAGGGATATTTCCATAGAACTATTTGGCAAGAAATTTGACACTCCTTTTATACTGGCACCTATTGGTGTGCAATCTATACTCTATAAGGATGCCGAGATGGCCACTGCAAGGGCTGCAAAAAATCTTGGAATGCCATTTGTTTTGAGCACGGTTTCATCTGTAAGCATAGAGGATATAGCCAGAGAAAATAAAGGCAGTGAAAAATGGTTCCAGATATATCCAGGAAGGGATAAAAAGATAATGAAGAGCATGATAAAACGTGCTGAAAATTCTGGATATAATGCAATAATCGTAACCGTTGATACAACAATGCTTGGATGGCGTGAAATGGATTTAAATAATGCATACCTGCCGTTTCTGGATGGTGAGGGTATCGCCAATTATTTAACTGATCCTGAATTCAGGTCAAGGCTTGGAAAAAACCCGGAGGAGAATCTTCAGGAGGCTATACAAGAATTTTTATTTGTGTATGTTAATCCAGGTTTTACCTGGGAGGATTTTTCAGAAATAAGAAAGTGGACAGATCTGCCATTAATTATTAAAGGCATATCATCATATTTGGATGTAAAAAAGGCATTCGAATTAAAAGCTGACGCTGTTGTAATATCCAATCACGGTGGCAGGCAGGTTGACGGTGCAATTCCATCAATAGATGCCTTAAACGAGGTAACAAAACAGGGCAAATTAAATGGAACTATATTATTTGACAGTGGAATAAGGCATGCAGCCGATGCCGTCAAGGCAATTGCCCTTGGTGCAGATGCAGTTTTAATAGGAAGGCCATACGCATATGCATTATCTGTTGCAGGCCAGCGTGGTGTCGAAACCTATATGAATTATTTAAGATCTGAGATGGATCTTGAAATGGGTCTTGCGGGTTATGCATCAATTAGTGAATTGAACAGAGACTGCATATATATAAAATAATTTATAAATAATTTTTAGTGCTTATTTAAAAGATATAAAAATAGAAAAAATATACATGCAATAGGTTATGTTATATTTATAGAAACAATAAAACCAATAAATAAAATATTTATAAACAAACCATAAAAATATAAAATCGATAATTTTATCTGTAATCTTTTTGTTGTTTATTGCATTTAAAGATCTTCATTGTTTCTATTTAAAGCTAAAACCATGATTATTAAAATATTTACCAAAGCAACTACCACATAACTTTTTTAAAGGCAGGACTTTATGGTTAAAAAGTATTCCATATGCCTTGTTTATGTACCACATAGGTAAATTGAATGTCACTGAGTACTTTTTAGGTATCTATTATAAAATTGTAATTTGATAAAGCGGCATCGTAATTACCATTAAGATCAAAATAATCAAGAACCGGCTCATCCAGAATCATAAAATTGGCCTGATCAAAGGCAAATAGCATACCTGTCATTGGAAATGCGGTAAGACCCTCTATTTTATTGAGCCCTGATGAGAGCGTCGTATTTTTTATGATATTTATAACGTT
>JAKAYN010000188.1 GCA_021826785.1 Thermoplasmata archaeon
CTCAAAGCGAAATCACTCCAATTGAGGAGGATAGAGGCGACAAAGCCTTAGAAATAATTGGTGAAAGTGTTAAAAAAGCCAATAAAGCGGCAATAGAGGCGTTTAGAAAGTATAAGCCTAAGAAGGCAAAAACAGAAGATACCGATGATGCCGAGGATACACACAAAATAAATGGCTTAGCCATAGCGCTTGTATCAATTTTGATCACGGCTATTTTGATCTGGTTATTTTTCAAGGATAAGATAATGGGAGTGATAGGCTGGAATGCGAGCTATGCTAGGTTTAATGGCACAAAAATAATAAGAGGCTGATAAAAAATGAATGGTGTGGTAGAGAGGAAGAAGGAATTTGATAGGACACTGATCTGCTACAGATGTGGTAGCGACGATATTCAATTAAATACCGATAAAATATGAGCATAATGAAGAAAGTAAATTCAACGTGGTCGGCGATGTCATTGGCCAGGGCACGTGTCTGATCGCTTTCCGCATCAGAAATTCGCCACTGTGGAAGCACATACCGAAGAAGATCGTCGATCTCTATTATAGAAAATTCAGATGGATCTGATATCGTACCTTAGCATATCCTTAACACCGGATCGAATATCGTATTCCGGTGTGAAGCCAAGATCACGTCTTGTTTTGGAAGTATCCGCCTTCGTGAAATACTGGTAGCTCTTTAATGGATTCGGCGCGTACTTCGCTTCTATTGAAGAATGCATCTCATCCTTCACTATTTTGAATATTTCGTTAAAGGTCAAGCTTACGCCTGTTCCTATATTATACGATTCTCCCGATTTCCCGTGGAGCATGGCCATGACGGATGCCCTAGCAGAATCCACAACGTAGATAAAGTCGCGCCTCTGTTCGCCGTTGCCATATATTATTGGGCTTTCTCCCGCGCCCAGAGCCTTGACGAAGCGCCAGATCACGCTCGCATATGCAGATTTCGTGTTCTCGCCCGGTCCGTACGTATTGAAGTATCTGAGCGAAATGCATTCAACACCTTTTTGATACGAATAATACCTTGCAAGGTATTCTTCGACCATCTTCGTTATCGGATATATATTTGCATACACTTTAGGAAAAGCATCATCTTCAGACATGCCATTGGAGTTCCCATAGGTGGCTGAGGATGATGCGATCACAACCCTCTTGACATTCTTTCTATAGGCGAATTCCAGAACGTTTAGGGTTCCGTTTGCGTTGACTTCGAACCCTTCAATTGGATCGGATTCGAATTGTGGTGGTGCAGTTACAGCGGCGAGATGAAATATTCCATAGAATTCTTCTTCTATATTCATGAGCTTCTGAAAGTCCGTTATCGATATGCGATAATCTGGATTTCCGTTTATATCAAGCGTGTAGGCTTTATCGCCTTTTGAGAGGAGATAGTTTTTTATATTTCTGCCGATGAAGCCTTCACCACCTGTTATCAGGTATTTTCTTGCCATATTCGCGTCATAATAGTAATGAATAAAAAATTTTGCGCTTCATAAACAATTACTCTTAAAATTCTGGAGAAATAGGTTGAACGATGAATTGCAATAGATAAGTGCTTATATTTAGTTGCAAGAGATAAAAGTTGGAGGAGATTATTTTATTATTAAGGCAAAATAGACCTCTTAATTTGATGCTTATCTGTTTCCCGAGCACTTATGTTATTAATCGGATAGACGATTAGCGCTGAGAGATAACATCTCATGCAAACCAAAAGGATTAGATTGTAATATTACCAAAATAAAAATTAAATAGATTGATAATAAATGTGTAATGGCGAGAACTCTAGCGTTGATCCTGAAAAAAATGTTCTTGGCATAAATCAGTTGTATACGGTATTAATTGTTTCGTTATTATCATCAATGGTAATAGCAGGAATAAAGGTTTCAGCAAAGTACGCAATGGTAATGTCAACAATTGAAATGATAATAATAGTGATTTTATCAATAATATTCCTACACAGCTCCGGGTGGCATTTCTAAAATCCTGTCGTGTATTCACCATACCTACTGGTTGCAGTTATATTTGGTTTAGGCATACCAACAGGTTACGGTTCTATTGCACCATTGGGAGGGGATGCAAAGGATAAAAAGGCTATAGGCAAAGCTGCAATAGCAGTTGTTATATACGGTGGCCTTCTTGCAACATTCTTCTTTTATTCTCTTGGCTCAC
The DNA here is from genome assembly GCA_021826785.1 of Thermoplasmata archaeon. Taxonomy (GTDB): domain Archaea; phylum Thermoplasmatota; class Thermoplasmata; order Thermoplasmatales; family Thermoplasmataceae; genus Picrophilus. The sequence goes on from JAKAYN010000188.1 coordinate 2,172, forward strand.
TTAATTTTACAGGAAATTTAATAGTTTATTTAATAACGCATTTCGGAATATTGGGTTTAATTATAGTGCCTGTTATAGCTTTAAGCTATGGTGTTCTTGGAGGCATCTTAAAAATTATTAATAAATATATTAGGGTGGATTACATTGATGAAACTGTAAAATTCTCAATTGATAATGAACTTTGGATCGGGATGCCAAAAAACAATTTAAATGATATAATTATGGAGATTGATCCGGTGTATGTTAAAATGGATGATAAGGTAAAATTTTTGTTTTTATTATCATTGATAAGGGAGGAGTTTTTAAAAATACAGATGAAATTGGAAATATTAAAGTCAAATGCAAAAATGTATATTAAAAAAAATGCCATGGAATTCAGTGGAATACATCTAATGGCCAAGGCCTTGAATGTAATTAAAGACGCACAAAAAACGTCATCATCTTTAAATATCACATTAAAAGACATGGGCAAATTAAATGATATCATTGTGGATATAAATAATTATAATATAAG
>JAKAYN010000189.1 GCA_021826785.1 Thermoplasmata archaeon
ATCAGGTGGATACTATACATACGCATTTCAGACCCTTTCTGAAAGGCTCGGCTTTGATACCGGCTGGATATACATATTCTACTCTGTTCTTTTTGGCCTTGCATATCTATCTGGATCTGTTTTTATTATATCAACGATTTTTAGGATAGATCCATACATAGTTTTTGCAGGTCTTATAATACCATCAATTATATTTCTAATGCTTGGGGTTAAATTATCATCAAAATACGCACTTTATGCCGTTGCGATAGAGGTATCATTTATGGCTGCAATAATAATCTATTCTTTATTTTTAACGCATGGCAGGGCATACGTTCCCAATCCTCTTGTATACCATGTAAGTGCAGGTGGTTTTTTCCTCGGCATATTGTTTGCCATGGGCATACCAACAGGATATGGTTCAATAACACCCGTATCCGGTGAGGTAAAGGATGCAAAAAGAACCGTTGGAAGAAGCGTTATATCTGTAATTCTTGGTGGTGGTATCCTTGCAACTATCATGGTCTATGCAATATCGAATTTAATCCTCCAGAATCATATTGTAATACCAGTTAATTACCAGTTACCGGTTATAGAGATATTAAAGGAAAACTTTTCTAAATACGGTTACATATTTTACTATGGAGCAGCAATAGCAACGATAAATGACGGAATATTGGCACTCTTATCATTCGGTGCCGCAACTTCAAGAACACTATTTAGAATGGGCTATGACAAGAGCTTCCCATCAATGTTTTCCTTTAGAATAAAAGATAATCCAATAATAGCAGCAGGATTCACAAGTTTACTCTTTGTTTTGATTCCACTTGCAATGTTTCACTCCATTTCTGCAGAGGTAACATTCATAGTTTTAGGTACAATATCATCACTTGCCGGATTGTTTATACATTTAATAACAGATTCATCATTGATAAGAATAGGCCTTAGGCGTGGCAGGCGCCTTGTAATGCGCGGTGTTAATACTTTTTTTTCTTATTTTAAATACTTTGATGAATTTATACTTGCACTTGTTGGTGCAATAATAAGCGCCATAGTTCTTATATACTCAGCATATTCGACTGTGCCATATTACACAACTATATTTTTAACATGGATTGTCATAGGCTTTATACTATCTGAAGTTAAAAGCATAGTTACAAAAACACCATACATGCCTGATGTTTCACGTGAAGGGAAGATTGTTGCAGAAAACCTTTTAAAGGTCAGCGTCGGTGATACAATGGTTCCAGAAAATTCATGCATATTAAAACTGAGCGATACGCTTAAAAGTGCCATGGAAAAGATGATATCTAAGAATCTTCCGGCCGCAATAGTTGTTGACAGTTACTCAAGGGCCATAGGCACATTGTATTTAGTTGATATACTGCTTTTACCGCAATACGAAATAGACAAAGGTAAGGTCTATCATATGAAGATATATAAACCTGTAAACATAAATGTAAATGCAGATATATCAGATGCCGTAAGATTATTAAAGGAAAATACTGTACCCGTGCTTTCTGTAACTGACGATTCTGGAAAATGCATTGGCATGATAACCGAGAGGGATGTGCTTCTAAGGCTTGGCTCAGTTCAAAAACCAGCTATAGATTAGAAATATTTTTAATCTATTAACAATACTTATTCATGGCAAATACAGGCTATTTGAGGCTTAAATGGGCAAGAGACCACATGGATATAACCTCAGCAATAAGAAAAAGGTTTATTGAGGAAAAGCCATTTAAGGGCATAAAAATTGCAATGGCACTCCACGTTGAGGCCAAAACAGGCGTTTTTGCAATACTTTTAAAGGAGGGTGGTGCCGATATAAGAATGGCATCATGCAATCCACTAAGCTCGGATGACAGTGTTGTTGAGTCACTTAAAAATGATTATAATATACCTGTTTTTGCAAGGAAAGGGGAAACCCAGGAAGAGTACTATGATTATTTAAATAAAATTATACATCCAGAGCCTGATATAATAATAGATGATGGTGGTGATCTAACAAACCTTGTCAGCTCCGATGAAAGACTTTACAAAAATATAATGGGTGGAAACGAGGAGACAACAACCGGTGTTGTACGATTAAAGGCCATGGAAAAAAATAATGCTTTAAAATTCCCAATGTTCGATGTAAACGATGCAAAGATGAAGCATTTATTTGATAATAGATACGGCACAGGCCAGAGCGCCCTTGATGGATTTATGAATGCAACAAACATATTAATAGCCGGTAAAAGAATCTGCGTTGTTGGTTACGGATGGGTTGGACGCGGCATAGCAATGCGCCTCAAAGGCCTTGGCGGTATAGTTACAATAGCAGAGGTGGATCCTGTAAAGGCTGTTGAGGCTCTCATGGATGGTTTTTCAGTTGATACTGTTGAGAACGCATTGAAATACTCTGATATTGTTTTTACAGCTACCGGCATGAAGAACGTAGTTCCGTACAATGCATTATTAAAGGCAAAGAATGGCATTATACTTGGAAACGCCGGGCACTTTAACAATGAGATAGACATGGAATCAATAGAATCAAGAAACATTGGCAGTGAGAGGGTGCGCGATTATATAACAGAATACAGGCTTGAAAATGGAAATAGAATAAATGTTATATCTGATGGCCGTTTATTGAACCTTGCTGCGGGCCAGGGCCATCCCATTGAAATTATGGATTTAAGCTTTAGAT
>JAKAYN010000190.1 GCA_021826785.1 Thermoplasmata archaeon
TCTTTAGCTGTATAACAGTGGCACCAAACATATCCATTTCTATAAATGATTCATCCTCAAGCTTACCACGCTTTACAATGTTGCTTGCTATGCTCTCAAGCTCATCGTATCCTATTATTTCGTCAAGCTCCTCAAGTACATTTTTGCCAGGGTATCCATTTTTTACGAGAGGTTTCATGTTTGCCTTTAAATGAACTGATGTTGTATTTTCACCGAAGAACTCTTCAATATTTCTTGCCGTTTTTTCCATTGCGCTAAGGTACTCAACCTTTATTCCCTTTATCATTGCTATGTCCCTTTGAATGTTATCGCCTGTAACCAATATGGCATCATTTTCAAGTGCTATGTTCCTTATTATATTGTCTATCTCACCGCTCTTGGCCCGCCTTATCTGCCAGTCCTGTGGCCTGTTTCCATAAATATCTATGTATATTGTACCATTGTCTGCAAGTTTTCTAAGATTTTTAAGTTCCTCAAGGGCTGCAAAACCTATTGATCTGCCCTCGTTTGCCTGGTGCTCAACCTCGGCCAGCATAGCCTCTGCAAGTATCACCCTCGATCCGGCTTTATCTGATATAAACGCGGTAAACCTTCCATCAACTATTACAGAGGTATCAGGTACGTATTCCACGTTTATGCATTGTATATTATTATTTAAATAATTTCAAAGAAATTGTTTTTATTTAAATTAATAATTAAAATTCACGGTTTCATTTATATTATTGCAAGAACACCGAATATTATAACAAAGATCAGCGATGAAAAGTATGCGATGGCATTTAATTTTGATAGTTTAAGTTTGCCCATGATGTTTCTATTAATACCTATCACTCCAAGTATTATCCCTGGACCTATCAAAACAAAAACAAAGACAACAAGCAGATAAAGGACAATGTTTATTAAAAAAGATGCTGGTAATAACATGCCTGCTATTACTGCCGGCAGGCTCTCAATAACATAGATCTTAAAGGTGTGTCTTTTATCTATACCGAGCGATTCAACAATACCCCAGGCACTGCCAAGGGATATGACTATTAATGCTATAAAACCTGCGGCTATTAGGCCTATGCCAAATAGATATGGTGAGAATGGCCCTGCAACGTTTTCAAGTGCGTATGATAGCTGTATTGCGGACGCAAAGCTTCCGTTGTAATTTATTCCAGAGAATACCATTTCAACTATAACCATTAAAAGTTCTGATACTATTGCACCAATTAATGTTTCTTTCTTCATGGATTTTACCGCAATTGTTTTTATATTTTCCATTGAGAAATCGTTCTTAACAGATCTGTATTTGTCTGCCGTTGCCGAGGCCTGAAAAAATAGCATAAATGGCATTATAATGGCACCAACGTTAACTGCAAGCATGAACAAATAAGAATATGAAAATTTTATATAAATCGGATTTGAATCTATAACACCCCTTAAAAAGAGATCTATTAAAAATGCAAGTATTAAAACAAATGATATTGGTATGAGTATCCTCTCTGTCTTTTCATATTTTCTTTTTGAAACAACGAAAAGATGTATTAGATATATAAATGGCAATGATACTATAATTGGAATCCCAAGCAGGCTTAAGCCTATCGCAATGCCTATGTATTCTATTGCATATGTAACAACGTCAGATAATGCCATTGGAAATGACATTAATATTGATGTACTTTTTGAATAGTTTTTCCGTATAACATCACCAAGTCCCATTGATGTTGCAATTCCTATTCTACCAGAAACCTCCTGTATAATATAAAGCGGTATAATTAAAAGAAGTATAAACCATATTAAATTGTATTTAAAAACAACACCTGTTTCTGCAGCTCCAATTGTACTACTGGCATCCATGTCTGCAATCATAACAAGCCATGCAGGCCCTCCGAACTTTAGATAAAATTTAATTTTGTTAAAGCCATTGATACTTTCAGCCAAGTGCTGTCACTGTCTCATAATTAGGTATACCTAAATAAATCTTTGGTTAAATTCTTTTGAATTATAATTAAATTATAATCAATATTTTTGATAATCTATTGTGCTGTTTTTGTATATTTTAAAATAGTCGGTATCCTAGAGTTTTATATTAAATAAAATAGATGGTTTTATGTTTAAAAAAATAATTACAATGTGCATGCATATATAAATTTAAACCTGCAAATCTTTATATAAAATATAATCATAACGCACTGTAAAAATTGCTTTATGGCAGGTGATAAATATCAAAAGCATAGATAACTGTACATCATGTGGTATTGGACTTGTTGAGCCTGGTTACTCTATATTTGAATGCCCAAACTGTGGTGAGGCTTTAATAGGAAGATGCAAGCAGTGCCGTGAACACTCAACGGAGTATGTCTGTCCAAAATGTGGATTTAAGGGGCCGTGATATTCATGGGGGATGTCCTTGTTGTTTTCAGGGTTTTACCAGATGATGTAAACAATGATCTATCAAAGATCGAGGCAAAGATAAGGGAAAAATTGAAAGATGTATGCAGGATAAATGATATAAAAACAGAGGAAATAGGTTTTGGCTTAAAGGCCCTTAATGTGCAGGCAATAATGCCTGATGAGGAGGGGAAACCAGATCAAGTCGAATCAATACTTGCAGGTATAGAGGGCGTAAGCCAGGTTGATACAAAAGACGTATCGTTAATATGATAATTATT
>JAKAYN010000191.1 GCA_021826785.1 Thermoplasmata archaeon
ATTTCAGAAAATTTATTTAAATAATCAAGGAAGGAATCTCCAAATGAGTCTTTAATGTATGATCTTTCAGCCCTGATAACGACCATAGATGCGTAATCTTATATATTATTTAACGTTTGTTTTCAAGGCTTTTGGTCTTTTCTTTAACGTATTCCTTTAGTATCTCACGGATTAATTCCTCAATGGAAACTGCCTCCCCTGAAGATACTTTTTCTTCCAGCTCTTTATATATCTTTCCAGGTATTTTTAAATCCAGATCGCTAACATTGCTTGTTTCATTCTTTGCAATGAACTCTTCTATTGCACGCCTTATTACCTCTGAAACGCCGTTGTAGTGGTATTTTTTCACCAGTTTTTCAAGTTTTTCCATAACATCAGACGATATCCTTATTGTTATCCTATAAGACAAAGACATAATACACCAGTTTTTTGATAATAATATTATGTAAATATAAACCTTTTGCTTCTATGGATTTAAAGATCTTAAAAAAAGTCTGTAAATAATTGATTCTATAAATAATGAATTATATTTATTCCTTATATATTTATCGTTGAACCTGTATTTTGTGAATTCAATATTATCATAAATTATGTCATATAAAATTAATGGCTCAGGATCTGCAAGGAATCTATTATGATAATTAATTGAAAATGGATCATCATCACAGTGCATTGCAAAGCCGATTATGCTTCTTAATTGATGCCATACAAAGCTTCTGCCATAAAATGTTACAATGGTAAAATCGTTGTTGTATTCAAATTCTATTTTGTTTATTGTTCTGACAGGATTTCTTCTATCATGCCTTGAGAAATTCGTAAAGTCATGTTTACCCTGAAATTTCATTAAATTATTTTTTAATTTATAATCAATTTTGTACGGTATTATATATTTGTATATCTTCATTGAATTGTGCCTTGGATTTATATAATGATCAGATAAATAATATGAATGAAAGAACATGTTTTTTATTTTTCCATTTAAAATACCAAGGACCTTTTCAGGTTTGATAGCTGTTTTTATATAAAAAACGTTTCCCATGGCTGAAACATTCTTATCTGTCCTTGCCGCAGATTCTATGGTATTCGATATATTATAATCTGATAAGACCCTTATTATCGATGCCTCAACGCTTTTTTCTGAATTTGATCTTTCAAAGCCATTGAAGCTTTGACCGTCATAGCCGTATTTAATAAGAAGATGCATTTCTGCTTGATACGCCATGCTTTACCATATAAACAAGTGGTATAAATACAATGGAAATTATACCCATCGATATCCATGCATATTTGTAATTATATAAATGAACTATATTAGAAAATAAAACAGGTAATATAAAGGCTATTAATAACTGAAATAGGTTAACAACTGAAAGTGTTACTGAAACAAGGTCTCTTCTTGAAATATGCCTTGCTATGGTGTACGAAATTGAAAAGCCGTAAACTGTTAGCATGCCAAGTATTATTATTATAAATATTAAAAAGTCATAGTTGTATACAAACGATATTGTTATTAAAAGCAGGCCTGTAACTAAGTTTACTAAAGCGAATGTTGTGAACTTTCTTGCAGTCCTTGAAAAGTGAAGCCCACCAAGAATGCCGCCGGCAAAACCTATAAAAAGGTAAATGGAAGATATCGAGCTTGCGGTTATAGAAGAAACACCCCTGCTTTCGAGATAGTAAACAAAGAACTGCCCCATGATTGTTTCAGAAACCATGCTTGCTATGCTTGCCAGGGCTATTATAAATATTAATGGCGATAGAATAACCTTCTTCATATCGTTTAATATAAGGGATTTGCTGCTTTTTATATTCTCCGTGCCTTTATTTATAATAACGTTGAATATTAATATAATAAAGGTTATTATTCCAGCTATAATAAATGCAGTTCTGTAATTTAAATACATGTCTAAGTATCCCCAGCCAAAAACACCTATGCCAGCGCCAAGGTTAAATGATCCATTGTATGTTCCGATATGAAAAGTGTATTTATCCTCTGGAACTATCGATGCAAGAACGCTCAGTGCCGGTGAAAAGAACAGTGCAGCTGAAAAGCCTGCAAAGAATCTTGATATAATAATCTCAATAAAATTTGATGATAAACCTGAGGTTACCGCAAAGACCCCGACCAGAAAAAGACCTATAAAACTTATGCTTTTATCGCCTATCCTTGATGATAAATAACCACCAAGTATTTGAAAAACTGATATGCCCAAATAAAATGCGGATACAAGGAATCCAAGATAAACTATATTTATATTAAGGTAAGATTTTATGTATTCAAGGGCAGGCGCCATATCCATCCAGTTAAGTGCATATATTGCCCTGGCAGCGTGTATGCCTGCTGCCCTTACCCTGTAATCCATTGACATGTATATAATATGATTAAATAACTTTTACTAATAAATAAAAATCTGTAATAAAGAATTAAATATACAGATGTGTTTAAGCATTAATGAAAACCAGGGAATTATTTCTTGATGATCAGTATATGAAGGAGTGCGATTCAAAGGTTACCATGGTTGAGTTCACAGATATGATAGTTGACCAGAGTGTCTTCTTTCCAACACGGTTGGGAGAGCCAAATGATAAGGGCTTCGTAACAATAAATGGAAATGATTATATCATAGTTGATGTCTGGGATCGGAA
>JAKAYN010000192.1 GCA_021826785.1 Thermoplasmata archaeon
ATGTAAGCTTTTATGCATTATCATTTGTGCAGTCCCGTGATAACATAAATGAGCTCCAGGATTATCTATTTGAAAGAAACTGCGATGCACAGTTAATATCAAAGATAGAGACAAAGAGCGGATACGATCATATAGACGAAATAGCAAAAGCATCTGATTTTATAATGGTTGCCAGGGGTGATCTCGGCGTTGAGATGCCATTAAAGGAGGTTGCAATAGCACAGAAAAAAATTATCGACGAATCAAGAAGGTACGCAACGCCGACGATAGTTGCAACACAGATGCTTGAATCCATGGTTAACAATGATTCACCGACCAGGGCCGAGGTTTCAGACATAACAAATGCAATAATCGATGGAACAGATGCATTAATGCTCTCCGAGGAGACCGCAATAGGCAAATATCCTGTGGAGGCCATAGGCTATTTAAACAGCATATCGGACTACGTTGATTCCATGGACATAAAATATAAGGAACCTGAGGGCTTCGCATTCGATAAGGTTGCATTTGCCATATCCAAGGGATTAAAAATGATATCTGATTACACAAACGTTGATTCAATAGTGGCATTTACAAGGTCAGGATTCACGGCAAGGCTCGTATCATCAATGAGGCCCGGAAAGATGATATATTCAATAGTTTCAAGCGATTCACTTGCAAAGTCCTTAAACCTGCTAAAGAGCGTTGTTCCGATAAAGATCGATGATTCAATTAAATCGAAGGAGATCTATGATATACTTGTTGAGATAAACAAAAATAATAAAATAAAGCCAGGCAAAAAGGTTCTTGTGGTTTCAGGCTCTCCTTACTTTGTATTCGGTGGCACAAACGAGATAAGGCTTGTAACCATGGGAAGATTCATAGGCCGTGGTTATCCTGTTGGAAGCACCTTCTCTGGATATTATAAACCTGACGGCTCAGGTGATATAATAATAATGGACAAATACATAAAAAACTTTGATTACACAAGATATAAATGCGTTATTATAAAAGGCAATGTCAGCGATACAATAAAAAATTTCTTCTATGAAAAAAATATACTTTTATTATATAATACCGAATTCGATGAGGAATTAAAAACGGAAACGCTGCTAAACATCGACGGCGACACCGGAATAATAACAGCATAATCATTTTTTCCTTATGAAAATTTCCCTTTCAATGAACATAAATTGTACTAAATAATTGTCTATGTTTTCCCTTACCCATGGATCGTTTCTAAAATCATTGAACCTGTCATTTGTTATTATCATTGCATTATTCATTTTCGCGTAATCTATTATAAATTCATCGGCACGGACACCAGCGGGGGCAATATTTATTATACCAAGTTTAACAAGGTTTTCAAAATGGTCTTTATCAATAACCTTGTGTCTAAGGCTTGCGTCGCAGATGACTATAATATCATTTATGCCATGCTTTTTTAGATATTTTATCATGTTTGATATGTTCTCAGCCAGTGGCCTTCCAGAACCGTATGCAACATTGCTTCCATCGATAATGTACTTCATTCATGGTAATTTAATTTAAGGATATTAAGATTCGAATAAAATGAATCTCGAATCTATTTTAATATCATAATTGTTTTTAAATAGATCCTCATCAATGGCCGTGTACCCGTTATCTATAAAATTAATATAATCGTTTAATTCCAATATCTGATAAGCGTTTCCATGCCTGAATATCCTTGAATCTTTATATTTTATATATTTTTCATTATAATTCAAATCGCCTGAGAAAACAAATCTCCAGTCATAGTTTAAGAAGCACACATCATTTATATAATGTTCTTCGCCGGACACATCCGGTATTCCCTTTACAAAAAGGAATTTTTTTACCTCAGAAAATTTATTCTTTTTCACAAGGTTCAATGATTTGTAATTGTTATCTTCAACGATTAATCTCATTTTCTTACCGTATTTTCTTGCATAATCTATTAAAGATGAGGCTATCCCATTGTTTCTGTGATCTGGATCAACCCTTATGCCACTGAGCCATATCGTATTATCGGGCATCTCCTCGATTTTCATAAAGCCCTTTATTTTACCATCGTCATAAACAATAACCATGCCGGTACTTAAATATGAAACGCCGATTTTGTTTATGTAATCATCGTATCCGGCGACCGATGATATATGGCTTATCGATGGCCAGTCGTTGATGCCTGCCGCTCTTATCATAAATGGAAATCTATAATCCATATTTTTAACCTTTTTATTATCATGAAATACATAAAACTTTTAATTTTATTAAATGGAATGTTCAGTTCGATATTGTTTATTTTTTATTTATATATGATAATGTTATAATTTATGCATAATACGTCATTAAATTTAATAATAAGTATATTTCAATAAAAATTTTTACTATAAATAAAAATATTTATTAGTTTTTTCTTAAGTAGAAATATTATTTTATTAATAAAAATCATATATGTAAAATATTATTTTATTATTTTTTTATATTAACAAAATATTATATATTATGTCACCATTCAAATTAAATGTTAATAAAAACATTTTATAAAATAATGATTATACTCGTAGGCGGAATTTTTCTGTTTTCCGGTTTTAGCCTGGGTGCTCTTGGGACAGCGCCTGCAACTATTAATCATGTTATGCCATAGCAACTATTAATCATGTT
>JAKAYN010000007.1 GCA_021826785.1 Thermoplasmata archaeon
TCAAACCTTAAAAATTTAATTGATAATCCACAGTTAATGATACCAGAATGCGATAATAAATCAATCTTCTGCCCAATAAAAAAATATGAAAAACTTTTAAAAGGGAAAAACTTTAAAAAATCATACAATTTTACATCCGCGTTCCATGAATGCAAGTTAATATGCGAGGATAACAGTGCACCATTGATGGGAATCATAAAGACCAGCTACGGTTCTGTTCCATACTGCAAGCGCGGGAGCACAGACGAAACAGTTCTTGCAGGCGTCCAGAATTATAACAATGATGTTTTTCGCTTGCTTGCCTTTAAGGATGTTTTATCAAAGAATATCAGCGTTTTCTCAACAAAGCATCATTTCATTGCAATATGTAAAGATGAACCAGACATTAATATTTTTAAGGATATACTAGATGAGGAGAATATAAAATATAAAATAAATGATAATAATATAATTATAGGCAATTCAGGCAATAAAATCAAAGTAAAATACATGAACAAATCGTTTATTATATACCAGGATTTTAAAGAAAATCTATTCTATTATCTTTTTAAGCATATAATAACAAGTGATATGAACGCTGAAATAAAGTTTGATTTCCTGGAAAATATTGATATAAGCCCGGACGATTACATAAAAAATAATATGGGCACATCTGCTTTTATAGAAAAAGCAATAGAATACAAGAAAAGATACGTTGCATCAAATAATTTATATGCAATAGGCAGCGAGCTATACGACCTTGATAGTTTTGCAAATGAGCTTGGCATAAACGATGATGTAAAAAACATAGTTTCAAAACACGGTATATATTTGGACGAGAAAAACGTTCAGAAGCTTTACGAGATACTTTTTAATTATGATAGAATATTATTATTAAAGGCCTTATTTAAAATAGGCGATGATGATATTAATAAGCTGCATGGCGATTACAAAAGTCAGATGGATCAGGTTCAAAGGCTTTTAAAATCAAATAGCATTGAAAACAATTTGCCTGAGCCATGGTCGGATAATTCATCTTATCTTATATCAATTATAAAAGAATACCGTTTAAACGGCAGGGATAAGGCCATATCGTACGGTGAAAAGCATATGGACAACTATGTTAAGAAGGCCATATACTGTGCATTCACGGAATCAGTTGGAATAGACAGGCATTTTTTGTTTTCAGATAATGAATTAATATTGAGCAAAAAAATAAGGCCATACATTGATAATTTAATAAACGGAAATAATAACATATATGAATTAAAAAGTATAATAATGTGATACCATGTCAAAACACAAACTCTCAAAAAAGGATTTTAAGGAAATAAAATCGAAGATGGAAGCCATTGGTATAGACATATCGAATTTAAACGATCTTGAAATAGAGGAATCAAAAAACACAAGGATTTACTACTATTCAAATATGCCTGTTATATACAATGATATACCAACACTGTATCTTTTAAACAATATAAAACCAACAAAGAATATAACAATAGTCGATGACGGTGCCGTTTCCAAAATGGCCTCAGGCGCAAACCTTTTTGCACCTGGAATAATATCAATGGATATGTCCATGAAAAAGGGAGATATAACATACATAGCAAATAAAAAGAATCAATTTATAGCAGTCTGCAGGCTTACCGATGATTCAGATAATATAATTAAAGAAAAGAAGGGCCTTGCCGCAGAAAATTTACACTATTTAAATGATAGCATTATAAAGAAGCGTTATGTTTAATTACATCATTATTATATAATTATATGGAGCTTTTAAAGGTCGGTGACCCAGCACCGGATTTTGAGACTGTTGATCAGAATGGCAAGACCGTTAGGCTAAGCGATTTCCGTGGAATGCCTGTTGTTCTGTATTTTTATCCAAAGGATAACACGCCAGGCTGCACCGTCGAGGCAAAGAACTTCAGGGACAATATTGATATTTTTAACTCAAAGGCAAAGGTCATAGGTGTGAGCGTTGATTCCCAGGAATCGCATATGAAATTCCATGAAAAGCTGAACCTGAATTTTGACCTATTGTCAGATAAAAACAAGGACATTGTTAAAAAATATGGTGTTCTGGGAGTTGCAACGGCAAAAAGGGTAACCTACATAATAGATAAAGATGGAAAGATCGCATACGTATTTGAAAAAGTCAAGCCCGATGGCCATGCAAAAGAGGTCTATGAAAAGATGAAGGAACTAAATATTATAGATTAAAATTTTTTATGCGAGCCTTGTTCTTTCCTCTGATGTAGTTATTTCAATGGCGAATGCAGCAACGATCCATATTATGGAAACCATTATTAAAAGCGGGTTAAAGAACACTATTGATATAATTAAAAGGGCCAGCGGGAATATGTATTTTATCACAAGCCAAAAATATGAATAAATATCCATATTACATCAAAAAAATTTATCCGAAGAGTGAGCTAAGGCCCTGCATTGCATCGGCCTCGCTTTCCTCTTTCTTCTCTTCCTTCTTTTCCTCTTTCTTCTCTTCCTTCTTCTCTTCCTTTGCAGGTGCAGGTGCAGCCACTGGTGCTGCGGCAGCGTTCTTAAGTACATCATCTATGTTTACGTTCTTCATGCTCTCCACCAGGGACTTAAGCCTGGCCTCATCTGCATTTACACCTGCATCCTCAAGTATCTTCTTCAGATTCTCCTCATCTATTTCCTTTCCTGCTGAATGCAACAGTAAGGCTCCATATATATACTCCATTACATCACCTCATCCAAACAATGCGCCAAGGCCAGAGGCAGCATCCTCATCACTGGATGACTCCTTCTCCTCGACTTCTTCCTTTTTATCCGTTATATCTTCATTATTTAAATCTTTATTTATTAATGCTTCGATTGCGCTTGCATTTATAAATGCTTTTCTTATGAATATGTCTATGTTCTTTTCATCGACAAAGTTTGCCTCTATTGCAAGGCCCTGTGCCTGCATGTATGCTTTTGATATAAGATCTGGAACGATTTCAGGTACTATGAACTCCATGTTTAATGCCAGTGACTTTGCGCCAAGGAATGCCGATGCAAGATCTGACATAATTTTTTCGTCTGTTATTGACAAAACGTCCTTATTGAATATTAAACCGTCCTCGTATGCGGCTATTAAATCGAGACCTGCTGTTATTGGATATATCTCAAGATCCTTAAGTACAAGTGCCTTATCCCTTGTTATTACATCGCCCTTCTTTACAAATGTAACCTCGCTTTTTATAACAATCTTTCCCTTCTCAATGGCTGCTGGTAAGCCAGCCTTCTGGAATTCACTTATCTTTGGGCCTGGTGGAAAATTCGTCTCCTTTGGTTCTATTATAATATCCTCCTCGGCTATCTCACCGCCCTTTGCGGGTGCCTTTGTCTTGCTTTTTTCCAGTATTTCATAGATCTTTTTTGGTGATTCATCGGTGGTTATAAGCGCAACCTGGCCATGGGCATAATCCCTTAGCTTTTCTATGTTATTTTTGCCTGTGTTGCCTATTGCAAGTCTTAAAAGCCTTGCCCTTGATACCTTTATCTTTGCCTTGTCACGTATGCTGTTTCTTATCTTCTGGAATTCATTGTTTCTTAGGCCCTTTATGCTTACGATGGCCGCAACCTTCCTGTTATTTATCTCATTCTCAAGATTTTTCACAAAATCTATCTTCCACTGTGCCGGCTCAGTCATTTAAATCACCCGTTTCGACTTTGATGGCCTTTCCCATCGTTGTTTTTATATACACTGAATCTATGTTTCCTGCTCCCTTGTCAAGCTTTGATACTATTCTCCTATAAACGGTAACAAAGTTGTTGTAAAGATCCTCATCGCTCATTTCTCTTGTGCCTATTGGTACATGAAATGTTCTTCTGTCCCTGCTTCTAGCCCTCACGCTCTTTTTAAGATTTTCTATTAGAGCAGTGGGGTCCTGACCAGGCGGAACCGGCCTTGGTATTTTACCTCTTGGTCCAAGTATAACTCCAAGGTTCTTACCTATATTGGACATTAATGTTGATTCTGCAACAAAGAAGTCAATTTTATTTGCAAGCTTCTTGAATGATTTCTTATCATCAACAAACTTTGATAGATCCTCAGGTGAGAAAGTGTAATCTGCGTTCTTTGCCTTAAGCTTCATTTCCTCACTTGATATTAACGCAACCTTAAGCTCCTTGCCACGTCCGCTGGGCAGTACAATCTCCTCATTTATCCTCTTCTTTGGATCGCTCAGATCAACGTCCTTTAAATTTATTGATATCTCAACGCTTTCCAGGAAGTTTCTCTTCTTGGATTCCTCCTTAACAGCCTTAATTTCCTTTTTAACCATTAAAATCACCCTATGTTTATCTCGCCGTTCTTTATCATTCTTTGAATTTCCTTTGGATCCTTACCCTCAACGGTAATTCCAAGGGAAACCGCACTGCCAAGAACTTCAAGCACTGCACCTTTCATGTCATATGAAAGCAGTGCAGATTTTTTCGATTCTGCAACCTTTTTTATCTGTTCAAGAGTTGCGTTTCCTGCGGTTTTTTCCTTTTTCTTTGACGCTCCTTTCTCAATGCCAAGCTCCTTCTTAAGAAGTGCGGATGTTGGTGGAACACCAACTATTATCTCATACTTCTTTGTGGCAGGATCTATGACATTTACCGTAACAGGAACCTGCATTCCTGCGAAATTTTTTGTTTTTTCGTTTATGTCCTTGACAACCTGGCCAAGATTAAGACCAAGCGGGCCAAGGGCTGGTCCAAGTGGCGGTCCGGTTGTTGCCTTGCCACCCTCAACCATGGTTTTGACTGCTACCATATTTTACACCTGTAAACCTCAATTTATATCTTATTTTTAATATTTTCCTTTTTTAAGATATAAAAAGTAAATTATATCCATTTATAATAATGGCAAAATGATAAATATAGTTGACGGTAGAAAGACCAGAGACTTTTCATCAAACACAAAGGTTCTCGTTGATATATACAGATCAACCACAACGATATCAATAGCATTAATGAATGGTGTATCATACATTATACCGGCAAGGAGCATAAGCAGTGCATTTTCATTGAAAAAAAAGATTAAAAATTCAATTATTAGTGGTGAGCGTTATGGCCTTAAAATTCCGGGTTTTGACTACGGAAACAGCCCATCAGAGATTATAGATAAAGATCTATCAGGCCTTGTCATGATACTTACATCTACGAATGGCATCAAGGTTCTTTTCAAGATTTTAAGATATCCTGGTGATATATTTATATCATCGTACATAAATTTCTCGGCAACCGTTAAGGCAATAAAAAATAGGGACGTAGATATAATTGTGTCAAACAGGCCTGACGGCACCAGCGATGAGGATTTACTCTTTGCAGAATTATTAAAAAAAGCCCTTTCAGATGATGATTATAACATTAACGATTACATAGAAAAAACAAGGCATTGCAGTGGTTCAAGAAGGCTTAAACTCATGGGTTTTGAGGCCGATATAGAAAACACGTTAAAGGTTGATATTTATGACAGGGCAATAGTATATAAAAACAATATTATCATATCTCTATAATTCCAGCTTCATTAAGTTTTTTACCCCTGGATTCTGCAAGCATTTTAATGAGTATCAATGCCCATTGTAACTTTTTTTTCTTTTTAATTATATCATCTTTACTATAATAATCTTTTAAATATGGCCTTTTAAAATCAAACCCTATTAAAACTATTTCCTCAAATTTAAGGTGATCTGCCAGATATGCAGATCTATCACCGTCTGTAAAGCCACCAAAGTTGTAAATGTTTTTTAACGGTATATGCTGTGTTGTTCCTATAAAATTATTAAATGATTTTATGTATTTATTTATTTTATCGATGTTATCACCATGCGCATGTATAAAAGTTATAACACCGTTTTTATTTGCATTTATAAGATCATTTATATCTCCATCAAGGTCGCTTACAATTATATCTGGATATCCCATGATTTTTAAATATCTTGATATTGCAGAGTCGGCAACGATTTTTACACCTGATGATATCGATGATAGGTAAATCTCCATATCAGGCGAATTTCCTATTACATAGGCAGTTTTTTTATTTAAATTAAGATTAATATTTCCAGATGCATATCTTTGAAGGATTGTCGATGCAATGAAATCATCGTATGTTCTTAAATTAAGGTCCTTTGCTATCTCCCTATAAATTGGTATCCAGTCCTTAACCCTCATTGGCATCAGATCTGTAATATCTATGTATGAATGATGATGTAACCGCAACTATAATACCTATTATTATTAACGATATGCTTATAACAACAGAGGAGAATGATATATATGACATAGCATACATCATGTAATTTATCATTCCGTATATTATAAATGTAAGAGACAGCATGAAAAGTATGCCAAACCATGGTTTAATATTTTCATTGTTTATTATATTCTCTATGTATATTCCAATCTCCCTTACAAAAAAGGCGACGAATGCCCACCAGACAAAATATGCTATAAAAACAAAGATTTTATCAAGAACTGCATTATAACGCACAGTCGCCGTATAGCTGTAAACAATGCCTGCAAAAAGTATTAAAATAGATATCACAGAGAAGAGGAATGATATCTTTGTTTCCCTGGCGTTGGCCATCATTCTAGATATAGAATTTGCTATCAATAACCTTATTTCAAAACCGCGTTCTATAAAGTAGGATCCAAGCACTATTGTTACAAGCATTATTGCAGCCGCACTTGGATCTATGTAATAGGAATGAAATGCGTATATTGTGTATAATGTAAATATTAATGCCGATATGCCATATGTTAAAAAAACAAGCCCAAGAGGAATTGTAAACTTCCTTGCTATCTTCTTATCTTTAACGGCACGTACAATATAATAATACATTGATTCTATATTCTGGTTGTGCCTCACTATTATATGCTTTACATACCTTATTTTTATCCTTGAGGCTATTATTGGTATTATATAATCGTCCTCGGCACCATCTGAAACCAGTATAACATCATCAAATTTCTGGCTGGATAAAACATCATCGATCTGTTCGGCTATTATCTCATCAGATTTTTCACCGACCTCATCGTCACCGGTTATTAGTGCTATTTCAACGTTCTCGCCATTTCTTTTTAAATCCTCATAATGCTTTAAGGCACCAAAAAGAGCATTGGCATCAGAATCCTCCGGGTCTATTGATATTAACCTTAATGCCGCATTATAACAATCAGCATAGCCAGTGATGGGGCCTTCTAACCCGGCCTTCATGCCAAAATCGTTGTCACGATCTATGTTGATTATTAAACTCCTCACAGATATAAATAAATAAATTCGGTATATAACTATTGTTTAACCAAAAGTTGAAAAAATATTAAATAAATATTTATTTCAATGTATAGTAACCGGCACTCTTCTGCCTTGCCACCCTCTTGACATAGCCCTTGTTTGCAAGCTCCTGCAGTGCTGATGTTACAATACCCTTGCCAACACCGGCAGCCTTCATTATATCATCTGCCGTTTTTAGCTTATCTTCTGAATTTGCACCCAGTTTTTTCATTGCATCATATACCTTCCTGGCATTGAGTGACAGTTCATCTGCCATGTATTCACCTAAATCAGTATTTAAAAAGAATATATAAATATTTTTAGTTTAAAAAAATATTAATTATAAAATAAAAAGAATTAACAATAAAAATATAATTAAATAAATAATTAGGTAGCATGCTAAACTTTTTAAACATAGCATCTGGCAGCCGTGGAAATTCAACAGTAATCTGGGACGAAAACGATGCTATAATCATTGACTTTGGCATATCATTAAAAAGGTACAAATACATTGAGGAAAGATTTTCAATAACTAAAAATCGCTCCCTTTTTATAACGCATGAGCACGGGGATCATTCAAAAAATGCAAAGGCAATGTCGAAATATGCTGATGTTTATTCAAGGCAAGCAACACTGGAATCATTAAAAATAAATGGCTATAAAATAAACGATGAGGTCGCGATAGGTAATTTTCTCATCATGGCATTGAGCATAAGCCATGATGCGGTTGATCCTGTTGGTTACATAATAAAAAACAGGAACGTTAAAATATCCATATTTTCAGATCTTGGCTTCGTTGGTGATTCATTAATAGACGAAATGAAAAATTCAGATTTAATAGCGCTTGAGGCAAACCACGATCTCGAAATGCTTACATCAGGGCCATATCCAGAGGCATTAAAGGCCAGGATAAAAAGCAAGTATGGCCATCTTTCAAATGAGCAGGCTGCAGAGGCCATACAACTTTCAAATAATAACTCATATATTGTTTTAACACATCTAAGCGAGAAAAATAATAATCCGGATCTTGCATACAAAACCGTTTACTATTATCTTAAAAATAGGAACTCGAGATTTAAATCAATAGAATGTGCCTCACAGGAAAATGGCAGCTCCCTTTACACCTTTCATTAAATTCCCTGATTAAAATTATTGTTTAGCTATTAATATTTATTAACATTGTTTATATACATAGTCATGGAAGATTACGATCTTGTCATCATAGGTGCCGGCCCAACTGGCCTCTTTGCAACATTTCTTGCAGGTTTAAGGGATATAAACAGCATAACGTTAGAGGCACTTGATTATGTCGGCGGTCAGATACCGGAACTGTATCCAGAAAAACCAGTATACGATGTTCAGGGAATACCAAAGATAAATGCAATAAAGTTAAGGGATCAGATGTATGAGCAGGCGAGAACATTTAACAATAAAATCGAATTAAACAGCAAGGTCACGGATATAGTAAAGGAAGATGATATATTCAAAATAGAGGTCAACGGCGTTCAAAAGTACACTTCAAAGGCTGTTCTTCTGTGCACCGGCATAGGGGATTTTACACCAAGAAAGATAGGCTGTGAGGGTGAGGATAAATTCCTAAATAAGGGATTAACCTACACCGTTAAGGACACGTCAAAGTTTAAGGATTTAACAGTCGCAGTTGTTGGTGGTGGCGATTCAGCCCTTGATTATGCAACCGAGCTTGCAAATACGGCAAAGCACGTTTATATAATACATCACAGTGAGAACTTCAAGGCAGCTGAAAAGACCATAGATCTTGCCAGAAAGAATGAGAAAATCACATTCCTTGTAAACAGCTCTGTGGTTTCCATTGATGGTGGTTCGAAACTTGAAAGCATAAAGATTAAAAACGAGGTTACAAATGATATATCAGAGCTTGGTTTAGACGCACTCGTTGTTGCAATAGGCCATGTTGGAAAGGCAAATATATATAAATCACTGCCGCTGCAGTTAAGCCCAAATAAAAGGGGGGTTATGGTTAACAGCAAATTGGAAACAAATATACCGGGTGTATACGCTGCAGGCGATGTTGCCAGTGTGGAGGGTGAACCCGCAAACCCATTAATAGCCATAGGCGGTGCCCAGGCATACCAGGCAATAAATTATATAAAGAAGTACATAAACCCGCAGGCAGCATTCTTCGGCGGTCACAGCTCAAACCTAAAAATATAAAAAACCTTTTCAATTTATAAATTTATTTATATTTAATAATAATCCTTTTCCATGGATGTTGTTGAGCAGCTGAAGGCAATGAACGCAAGAAGAATACTTTTGCAGATACCAGACGGTCTAAAACCATCTGCCTTCAGGCTTTTTAATATGTTTTCAAAGGATTTTAATGTGATTATAAGCTCCCAGGGTTTTTACGGCGCCTGTGATATAGGCAACAAGGAGATTTATGATAATGTTGATTGCATAGTGCAGTTTGGCCATTCGGAGATACCAAATATAAAGTATCCGAAGCCGGTCATCTTTGTTGAGTATAGAAACGATGTTATTGATCTCGACGAAAAAATATTCCATGAGCTTAAAAGGTATAAAAGCATAGGATTATTATCTTCAATACAGTACTATGATGAAATGCTTTACGTTGCAGAAATACTAAAAGGACTTGGAATAAAAGTGGTTATAGGTAAGACGGATAAGAGAATGAAGTATCCGGGCCAGGTTCTTGGCTGCAACTTCAGTGCGGTGCACAGCGCATCATTAAACGTTGATGCTTTTCTTGTTGTAAGCACAGGAATGTTCCATGCCATTGGTGCACAGCTTGCATCAGATAAGGACGTTTACCTTCTTGATCTAAATGAAAAAAGAATAAAAAATATAAAAAGCGATGTTGATGCCTTTCTAAGAAAAAGATACGCAAGAATATCAAGGGCGCTTGATGCAAAGAAATTCTGCGTTTTAATGGATACAAAGATAGGTCAATACAGAAGAAAGCTTGCAGAGCATATATACAATGAGATAATAGATCTTGGAATGCAGGCAATACTTGTAACAGCTGATAACGTTAATCCATATGATATAGAAAATCTCAGATGCGATGCAGTTGTATTTACAGGATGCCCAAGGGTATCAATAGACGATGAAGAAAAGTTCAATGTACCTGTATTAACACCACAGGAGTTCAAATCGCTTTTTATAAAAAGATCAAATAGATATATTATGGATGAGATTGTTTCGGTAGATTAAACAATTCTGCCTATTAAATATGTATCACCATGATCAACTATCTCAACATTTAATTTTTCATATAATTTTACATCACCATTTATTATTACAGGCCTGTAATTTACATCCCTGGCAAGGTATGCATTTTCAGTTTTTTCTGTGGCCATAACATTTAATACCATGCCATGATAACCAGAAAGCTTTTCATCCATGTATTCTCTATGCATCTCCATGATCTTTCTTGAAAATTCCTTGGTTAAATTCGATGGTGCCGGTTTCCTTGAATAATCTGGTGTGTACGGTCTCGGTGAAAACCTTGTTATATTTATTATATCAGGCCTGTATTTCTCTATGAATTTATATGTATTCTCAATGCTTTCCTCGCTTTCAGTATAATATCCTGATATTATATCCGTGGAAAACACCATGTCAGGAAACTCTTCCTTAAATCTTTTTATTATATGTATGGCCTCTTCTATTTTATATTCCCTGTTCATTGATTTAAGCACTCTGTTGTCACCACTCTGGACGGGCAGGTGCAAAAACTTAAAGACTTTATCCTTATGATATGCATTTATCAATTTTTCAAGTATATCGTAAGTGTTCCTTGGCTCCATCATGCCAACCCTTAGCATAAAATCGCCATTTATGCCACTTATTAAATTTATAAGATCTGCAAGGTCTATGTTTATGTCCTTTCCGTATGCCGCCGTATCAAGCGATGTTATTCTTATCTCCTTTGTTCCGGTTTCAAGTTGCATCTTTATCTGGCCAATTATTTTTTCAGGTTTTCTAGATATAAGCTTTCCCCTTGATATATGTGATATGCAGAAGTTGCAATGGCCAGTACAGCCCTGATTTATTGGTATTCCATCAAATATTGATGGCTCCTTTATTTTAACATCGTCAAGTGTTCCAGTGTAAAAGCTTCTAAACTCTTTTGGTTTTATAACTTTTATATTATCCGATTCCAATGTGTTTCCGTTAACGGTTGCAAGGCATCCAAGAACCATTACATTCCTTGATTTTTTTGATAATTCGCCTATTCTTTTAAGCATATGATCCTCTGTGTGCTTTATAACAACACAGGTGCCTATGACACTTAAATCGGCATTATCTGGGCTCCTAACAAGCTCATTGCCATCATTAAGCATCTTATTAACGTAAAGTGCTGCCTCTGATTTTTCAAGCGTGCAGCCGTAAGACTCAAAGTATATCTTCATATTTTTAATATGCTTTATATCGTTATTAACCTTACTAAATATAAAGTGAAAAATAAATTTATTATAAGAATTTACATATATATTTATATTAAAAATTTATAAAATAAAATCATATAAAATATTCATAATTTTTCATTTAATAAAATTATCATTTTAATGATTAATAGAAAACTCTAAATATAGTCTTAAAATATCATATTATGGCAGATAGCAATAATGAAAATTACCTAAAAAAGAT
>JAKAYN010000008.1 GCA_021826785.1 Thermoplasmata archaeon
ATCTCTTGCCAGAATGGCGAATATAGAGAAGCATGTCACACCACATGTTCTCAGGCATACCTTTGCAACGTCAGTGCTGAGAAACGGCGGTGATATAAGATTTATACAGCAGATACTTGGCCATGCAAGCGTTGCAACCACGCAGATATATACACATATAGATGATGGAACATTAAAGGATATGTATCAAAAGCATAGGCCAGATTACTAGTTTTGCCTTTTTAATATATAATCTGATAAATACTCCAGCATGGACTTTGATTCTTCATTTCCATTTACCATTTTAAGTGCGTTCTTGCCTTTTGATATTAGATCGTCCATTACATTTAATGAGTAATCATATGAGCCTGTGGAAACAACTATATCTTTAAGCTTTTTAAAATCTATATCGCTTATATCTCCGGATGACAAACAGGTTTTTATATAATCCCTGAGAATACTGTTTGACCTTTCATAGGCTTTTATCATTAAAAGGGTCTTTTTACCCTCATTGACATCGCTTTTTATTGATTTCCCAGTTTTAATTTCATCACCAAACAGGCCAAGTATATCATCCTTTATCTGAAATGCTATGCCTATGTTTCTTCCATATGTTCTTAAATGCTCTATATCATCCTTATTTCCAGCAAGCATTGCACCCATTACCAGTGGCCCCTCTATTGTATACCTTGCAGTCTTCATGTAATGAAGCTTCATTAGCCTTGATTCTGAGAATTCATCATCTAGCGATGAAAATATATCTATTAATTGACCCTTACCTGTATCCTCGATAACGCGTGAAAACTCATAATCTGCCGCTATAAGATTATTTAAATCAAAGCCAGAGGTTAAAAGAGCCTCATGTGCGAATGAATCTATAAGATCACCTGCAACTATTGCTATATTTACAGAATTTCTCGGATCGTTGAGTTTATTTTCAACAGATTTATGAAAGCTCGGCATGCCGCGGCGCATGTCGCTCTGATCCATTATATCATCGTGTATTAAAAGATACGATTGTGCAAGCTCTATTGATATCGATGCCTTTATTATATTATCATTAATATCATTAAAAAGTGAGTAACCTGTTATCATCATTATTGGCCTTAATCTCTTACCGCCGTTCATTGTAAATTTCATCAGTTCGTTTATTACATATTTTATATTCTCATCATCGCAGTTTCTTAACTTTTTCTCAAAAAATCTGCGCAGCTCTTTTTCTATTTTTTCTTTTAATGATGAAATCTGTGTTTCATATATCATATTTACAATCGTGAGAGTGATTTTATATAATTAACTTTCGTTAATGAACTATTAATCAAAAAGAGTTTAAATATTATATAATAATATAAATTGATGGCAGATTATATATATAATAAAAGCGAGCAGGCAGATGACTATAACGAGCGCGGTATTTCATATTTCAATGTAATGCAATACGAGGATGCTGTGAAGGAGTTTACAAAGGCAATAAAATTGGTAAGTGATGACCCTGATCTTTACCATAACAGAGCCCTTGCCTATTACTCACTGAAAATGTACAATGAGGCCATAAAGGACTGCGAAAAGGCCATAAGCCTTGACTCAACAAAGGGCGATTACTACAACATACTTGGATCGATATACGATGATATAAAAAAGTTCGATAAGGCTCTTGATGCATTTACAAACGCAATAAGAATTGAAAGCGATGTGCCTGATTATTATTATAATAGAGGCAACGTTTACATGGAGCTAAAGATGTTCGATAAGGCACTTGAGGATTATAACATGGCTGTTAAATTAAACAGTATGGACACAATATTCCTTTATAAAAGGGCAATGCTTCTCGATGATCTAAAAAGATATGATGAGGCTTTGAATGATCTAAAAAACTGCATAAAGATATCACCGAACCCTGAATACTTTAAGTACATGGCAGAGATCTATGAAAAACAGGGAAAATTAAATGATGCATTGAATATTCTTAAAGATGCTGAGAAGTATTCAAACGATCTTAAAATAAAAAGCATGATAAAAGATCTTGAGGAAAGAATCAATTCTTAAATATTTTTAAATATTTCATTAAGGGATGAATTTTTTATTTATTAATTGATATACGTCCATGAAGGCCATAGTTATTGAAAAATTTGGAATAGAAAACATAGAGGTAAAGGACATAAATGATAAATCAGATGGTATTCCAGTAAAAATTACAATGGCAGGACTAAACCCAGTTGATTACTCTGTTATTAACGGAAACATCATGTACGGTGTTAATCCCATGCCACACATACCTGGATCAGAGGCCATAGGAATTGCCATGGCTGATGGTGATTACATAAAAAGGGGTGACAGGGTAATAATATACAACAGGATTTTTGATGGAACCTGCGAGGAATGCATAACAGGCAACGAGCACCTTTGTGTAAACGGTGGCATCCTGGGCGTAATCTCAAATGGCGTTTACCGTGAAACAATGAATGTCCCTGAAAGGAACCTGTTTAAGATTCCAGATTCCATAAAAGACGAATTGGCTGCAAGCATGGGTGTTGGTGCATTAACGGCATACAGGGCATTAAAAACAATGAACGTTGAACCTGGAAAAAGCATACTTGTTTACGGTGCAGGAAACACTGGTATCTTTACAGTACAGCTTGCCAGGATGCTCGGCCTTGAGGTATACGCAGTATCAAGAAAAAATGATCTTCAAAGATATGGTATAAATGTTTTTAATAATGTACCGGATGATTTTAAGGCAGATTATATAGTAAACCCGCTTGGTGGATCAATCTTTGAGGATTCATTAAAACATATTAAAAGAAATGGAAAGATAGTAACTTTTGGTATTCTAACCGGAAGGGAGGCAAAGATTGATATAGGAAATATATACGCCAATGAGATAAAGATCTATGGAAGCACCGGAGGCACAAGAAAGGACCTTTTTGAATTAATAAGGATTGCGTCAATGAACGATCTTTATTTTCCTTTTGAAAATGCATTCAGCCTTTGGGATTTAAAGGATGCAATAACAGAATTTAAAAATAGAAATACCGGAAGGATACTCTTAAAGGTCTCTTAATTTTTTTATTGGGTTATAAATCCCATTTTTAAATATAAAGGATGCAGAAACAAGTATATCCGCACCGGCGTTAACCGCAAGTTTCCCGGTTTCATCGTTTATACCACCATCTATTTCTATTCTTGCTTTTAAATTATTCCTTTTTATAAATTCCCTGGCCTCTGATACCTTTATTAATGAATCGCCAATAAATTTCTGGCCCGAGAAGCCAGGATTTACGGACATAATCAGTAATATCTCCGCGTTGTCAAGAAATACCTTAACCTTTTCAAATTCCGTTTCAGGATTTATTACTATACCATACCTTATATTATCGTGCTCAAGCCTTTTTATGAGCTCCATTGTGTTTACTGGTGACTCGTAGTGTATTAAAAGCACATCAGCACCTGCGTCTATAAATGATTTATAATATTTATCAGGCCTGTCAATCATTAAATGTGCATCAAGTCTTAAATCCGTTGATTTTCTTATTGATCTTATAAGATCTGGGCCCATTGTAATGTTGTTAACAAAATGACCATCCATTACATCGAGATGAAACGAGCCAGCACCGGCCTCCTCGCATTTTAGAACCTCATCGGCAAGATGCGAAAGATCAGATGATATAATCGATGGAGATACCTCAACCATAAAAGAATATGTTTAATGTAAATATTAACATTAACAATAAATAATATATAAAACTGTATTTTTTAATATCATAATATCAGGATTAACAAAATTTAAATAAAATGCAACGTTAATACCACGTGTTTAACATGAATAATTCATATAGAAGGGATCTTGGCCTTGTTAACTTAATAATGCTTAATGCAATGGGCATGATAGGATCTGGATGGCTCTTTGCAGAGCTTTATGCCAGCAGCTACGCAGGCTCACTTGGGTCGATAATAGCATGGATACTTGGTGGCTTCATAGTTTTAATGATTGCATTAACCTACATGGAGGTATCATCGGCATTTCCACTTGCCGGTGGATCCACGCCGATAGGCGAGATGACGCATGGAAAGCTTGTTGGTTTTATAGCAGGCTGGGGCGCATGGATATCAGATATAATGACGCCACCGATAGAGGCCATTGCCATGGTTACATACGCATCGGCATTTATACCTGGACTGGTGAATAGGCATGGAATCCTTTTAACATATGGATATATATTTGCAGTGATAATAATGGTTATAGTCCTTCTGGTAAATCTACTCTCGGTAAGAATTTTTGGCAATGCAATGTCTTTGCTAATGGTATGGAAGTGGCTAATACCTTTATTGGTTATTGTAACATTAATACCACTGGCATTCCATCCGGCAAACTTAACAACGTATAATCCATTCTACGCCGGTTACCATGGAATATTCTATGCACTGGTCCTTGGAGGTATAATATTTTCATTTGAAGGTTTCCGCGCGGCGGTAAACATGGCTGGTGAGGCAAAAAGGAAAGATTATATATGGAAATCAGTGATAATATCGCTTTCAATTGTTATAGCACTTTATACCATGCTTCAGGTGGCCTTTGTTGGTGCCGTAAGATGGAGTATAATAGGAATAACTCCAGGGGACTGGGGTGCGATAACAAACACATCACTAACAAACGGCCCGTTTGCAAAGATAGCATACGATATAGGATTTGGATGGCTTGCTGTGATATTGCTTGTTGATGCAGTTATATCACCAGGTGGTGCAGGGATAAGCTATGCAGCGTATCCTGCAAGGATATTTCAATCCATGGCAAACTATGGCTATGCACCAAAAGTATTTGCAAAACTTGATAAAAGGGGTGTGCCGTCAAGGTCATTGATGCTGGGTTTTTTCCTTGGACTTGCCTTTATATACGAATTCCCTGGCTGGGACCTTCTGGTTGGAATATTAACTTCTACACTTGTAATAGCTTACGTTGTTGGGCCAGCATCAGTAAACATATTAAGGAAAACCGCACCCAACATTGAGAGGCCATTTTTATTGAAAGGATCAAAGGTAATAGCGCCAATAGCTTTTATATTTACTTTTCTTGTAATATACTGGTCAGGCTGGCCCCTATCAGGAGAGGTCGTCATAGTTACACTTGCAGGGCTTTTGATGTTCTTTGTTCTGTATTTATTATCAGGCAATGAGTCATTTAGTAAAAATGAGGCTTTAATGTTCTTTTTAAGCATGATAATTCCGTTTCTATTTTCATTAATCCTGGTTTTATACTATACATATTCATGGCCATTGTATATAATTTACATAGATGCGGTAATTTTAATATTATCGATATATTCCTACATAAAGCTCTCTAAAAAAATAGATATAATAAGTGGTTCATGGTACGTTTACATGCTTCTTGCCGCAATGATACTGTCATACATAGGCCCATCTGCATACGGTGGTATAAATATAATAAAATTCCCGTACGATTTCATTGTGGACGGCATAGTAGCATTGATATTCTATATTATGGCGCAACTCACTGGGCACAGAACAAAGTCTTTAGAAGATTACATAAACAGTGCATAAATAAAATTAATCAATATTTTTAAATTCCATAATTTTCCCGTCAGAGTATGTTCTAAAATAATATGAGAATCTTTTGCCATTGCTAAATGCAGTGCAATTTCTCCCTGAACTATAATTGCCATGAAGCTCTATGTAATCTATCTTTTCCCAGCCTGTTCTTTTTTTAACCTCATTTACCATGTTTTCGAATATATCAGCACAGATATTACAGCAAAAGAGCATTTTCTCATTATCAATTTCACGATAGTATTCACCCCATGTTGCGTTGCATAGTGCGCAACCATCATTGTTGTTTGTCTTCAATAATCTCACCCCTTTCTATTCTTGCTTCAAGGTATTTTGAGAAGACGAAGGCAGATTCAAGGTAAGAATCCTGAATACCTTCAATATCACTATTATATTTATTAATAATATCAAGGGCATCTATAGAATGATGCGAATCTGCCTTATAGCCCTCCATTAAAAATGATTTAACAGCGTCTGGTACATCACTGCTTTCAAGCATTTTTAAATTAAAATAGTCATATTTTGCACCATAACTTCTTAGATCATTATTTGCTATGAGTTCAAGCGAGTGCATGGCGGCCATCATTTCAACTGCCGTTTTAGCCTTTGACATTACCTGCCATCTTTTTATTGCCATTTCTGTTTTAGGCAGTGGCCTTGAATTGTAAATATCCTCTCTTTTTATATCATATGATTCTGCCATTTCAAGTAATAATTCTATATGCGGCTTAATATTGTCATGTCCATAGTATTCGCTTAATATATTTTCTATTTCGTAGTTTTGTATCTCATCGATATCTGTAGATGCAATAATTGAGGAGCATGACCTTACCCACTGCTTAAGGAAAAAATAATGTTCAAATGAATAACCTTTTAAAATCCTTGGATTGTAATCCTGCATCATTAATATAAATGGATGCGGCCTTTCACCACGAAACTGCTCTATGAATTTATTTATAATCCATAGCTTTATGTCATTGCATGAATAGAATCTTTTAAACAATTTTGAAAGCTCATTTTTTTCTAGCTTTGTTTTTGATATATTGTTATTTAGCCATGAGATGTGCTCAGAATCGTTATCATTTGACATTAATGTAAAGTGCTCTGAAATTTCATTAAAATCACCATGTTTAAAAGTCTCAATACACACAGGGCATTCCATTAATATAAATTAGAAATTTTGTATATAAGCAATTTGTACATTTAGATAATAAGAATTTTTAATTATATGCAAATTAATAAAATTATAATTTTAATACATCGTTAAAATCCATGTTTAAAACAATATATAAAATATTTTATATTATAATATTTCCAAACATTGTATTTTTACGCATTGAACTTTTATAATTATGCAGAGGACGGGATTTGAACCCGCGGATCCCTACGGAACTAGACCCTCAATCTAGCGCCTTTGTCCAGTCTCGGCAACCTCTGCTCATTCCTGTATTAATTTAAAATATATTAACTTTAACTGAAGCAAGTACATTTAAGTTAATAACGGTCAAGATTTATAGTTAATAAAAACGATAATTTTTTATTATAATGTTTTATAATGATATAATAAAAAGGCAATTTCCTAGGTATTAGACTGGATATATGGTATTATTGTTATAGCCAGGAAGTTTAAGCATATTTAAATTCATTTATATGGTAATTTCTAAAGGTTTTTATTAGGACTGTTAACAAAGCTATAAACTTCCTTCATAATACAAAAATTGTATAAATTCGAAACTTATAGCTTTTTTAATTGAATCAGATTTGTATTAAAAATGGCATTTTATTTCATTGTTTTGCCTTTTACAATAATAGAATATTAGGTTATACTTACCTAACTTATATAAATATTTTCTGCTAAATAATAAAATTAAAATAGAAAAGTTTATTACCCCCACAATTATTTATATATCAATGAATGTCACGTATGTACTTTCATATGACAAATGTTTTACATCTGCACTGGTAAAAATGTTCGATGTCAGAATAAGAATACTTAAAAAGGAATTAACAGATGATGATCATTTAAGAGAGATAATAGAAATATTTTCATTAAATAAAAACGTTCTTGAAAAATCAATACAGTATCTAAGCGAGTACGATCATATTTATAATATTGAGGTAATATCAAAGAACGATAAGATAGCTCTTGTAAATATTGTAACTGATCAGTGTCCAATATTTAACATAATGAAAAATTTTGGCATGCATGGTAATGAATATCCAATGATGGAACGTGTTGATAGGGATGGCAAGATGTTCTGGAGGATGAGACTCGATAGCATGCATAAGGTTAATCATGTTGCAGAGGTATTAAAGGAGAAGTTAGCGATAGAAGACGTTTCAATAAAGATAGACAAGGGCAGAACAATTGACACAAGATCACTTTACATATTAAAGGAGGCTTACGAACTTGGATTCTTTAACGTACCAAAAAGCATAGGCTTGAATGAACTTTCTGAGATACTTCATATACCACCAACAACATTAAACCTGATACTTAGAAGGGCATTGAAAACAGTGCTTGAAGAAAGTTTGAAATAAATGTTATTTAAATAAGTTTTTATACAAATATTCTCTTTTGAGTTTATGGTAAGCGATGTAATAAAAAATAATAGATCATATTATATCAAATCACTGGCTGATGATGATGAGTTTTCAAGACTAGATGCCTGGTATAAGGTTGGTTTTTTGATAGAGAATAAAATACTTGATAAGGACTATGTTGTAAGCCATAAGGATCTATTCCTTGATTTGCTAACAACCGATGATGAGATGGTAAAGGTTCATGCCTGGGTTCTTGCAAGAAGGTTTGCAGACTCAGGATATATAAATAAAGAGGATATACAAAAAAGAAAGGAATTTTTATTGCCTTATATAAAATCAGGTGATTTGACTGCCTGGTGGAACGCTGATGATTTAATAAACGGTAAATACCTTGAGCCTGAATATCTAAGAAAGTACAAGGATGTTTTTATAGAAAAGCTGCATGACAGCGACGTTGGCACATTAACCGATGCCTGGCATATGATACCGCTAATGCTAAGGGATAAAATAATAAGCAAAGATGATTATGTAAATTACAAAGATAAAATACTAAGCGTCTTGGATTCAAAGAACCCATACATAAGATTAAACGGCTGGGAAACTGTTATAAGCCTTGCCGAGGCTGGAGTACTATCCAGCGATGATATTTCAAAATACAAGGATAAGGCCATGGAATTGTTAAGCGGTGACGATATAATAAAACTGACGTCATTGTTTGATACAACGGTTGAAAAGTTTAAGGAAAGGCTTAAAAATATTGGTTTGATTTAAATGTGAAACCATGACTTCTTCTTTTCATTTCTAAACTCTTCCAAAAGTTCCTTTTGCTTTGATGTAAGGTGCCTTGGTACCTCTATTTTTATTATAACGTTGAGATCGCCGGAGCCGTGGCCGTTAACCCTTGGCATGCCAGCACCCTTTATCTTTAAGATTTCACCTGGCTGTGTTCCTGCAGGAATTTTTAATTTATAGCTTTCCTTAAAAAGCTTTATATCCTCCTCGCCACCAAGGGCTGCCTCAGGAAAATCAATGGTGTGCTCCATGTATATATCCTGGCCGGATCTTTTTATGCCTGGTGGATTTGAAACCATAAGAACAACGTAAAGATCGCCTGTGAGGCCACCGTATGAATTGCCCATATTCTTTAATCTAAGCTTTAGGTTTGTATCTGCACCTCTTGGTATGTTCACAGATATATCCTCGTTCTTCGATACGGTTCCTGTTCCGTGGCATACAGTGCATGGCTTCTGCGGTATTTTTCCACGGCCATGGCATGTCCTGCACTCCGTAACTGTGACCATCCTAAAGAAACCCTGCCCACGCGTGATTCTCTCCTGGCCTGAACCATGGCATGTTGGGCATGTTACAAGAACCTTGTTCTCAGAACCGGTGCCGGCACAGTGATCACACATTGCGTTTCTTCTGTACTTTATATTCTTCGATGTGCCATAGTATGCTTCCTCTAATGATATGTTTACTCTTAGATAAATATCGAGATCAGGCTGGTTTGTATAGCCACCAAAGAACGTATCACCAAAGTTTCCGCCAAAAAATTGGTTAAATATATCATTTATATCATCAAAGTGTGTAAAGTTCTGCCAGTTGAAGCCTGAGCCACTATTGAAATCTGTTGTTCCAGTTTCATCGTACTGCTTTCTCTTCTGTGGGTCTGAAAGCACCTCATAGGCCTCTGCTATTTCCTTGAATTTCTCCTCTGCCTCCTTGTTGCCTGGATTTGCATCAGGATGGTATTTTTTTGCTAATTCCCTGAAGGCTCTCTTTATATCATCCTGCGATGCGTTTCGATCAACGCCAAGAATAGCATAGTAATCCTTTGCCATTTATCCCCTCATTTTGATTCTTTAAAATCGGCATCCACAGTATCGCCATTATTATTTTGCGATGCGTTTTGTGACGTGTTTTGAGATGCATTCCCATTTGATGCGTTTTGATTATTCTGCGATGCCTGGTACATCTTCGTTCCTATATCCTGTATCTCCTTTGTTAACTTTTCAGAAAGCTCCTTTATCTTGTTTATATCCTTGGCAGATATAGAATCCCTTAAATCTTTAATTATGGAACGAACACTCTCCTTTGATGCATTGTCTATCTTGTCACCGGCATCGTTTATTGTTTTCTCTGCAGTGTATGCAAGCGTTTCTGCGTTGTTTATTGTCTCTATTTCCTCCTTTGCCTTTTTATCCTGCTCTGCATACTGCTCTGCCTCCTTCTTCATTCTTTCGATATCTTCCTTTGACAGCTTGTTTGTTGCCGTTATTGATATGCTCTGCTGCTTTCCTGTGCCAAGATCCTTTGCAGAGACATTTAGTATACCGTTGGCATCGATATCAAATGTAACCTCTATCTGTGGGACGCCTCTTGGTGCCGGTGGTATTCCATCAAGGTTGAACATGCCCAAAGATACATCATCCTTTGCAAGCGGCCTCTCGCCCTGAACAACGTGTATTGTGACAGTTGTCTGCATATCCGCAGCCGTTGTAAATATTTGGGATTT
Organism: Thermoplasmata archaeon; assembly: GCA_021826785.1. Lineage (GTDB taxonomy): Archaea > Thermoplasmatota > Thermoplasmata > Thermoplasmatales > Thermoplasmataceae > Picrophilus. The sequence continues at coordinate 10,601 of JAKAYN010000008.1, forward strand.
CTTTGTTGGTATCGTTGTATTTGCCGGTATTAATGGAGTCATGACCCCGCCAAGGGTTTCTATGCCAAGTGTTAAAGGTGTTACGTCTAATAGAACTATGTCCTTTACCTCGCCTGCAAGAACAGCACCCTGTATTGCAGCACCCATGGCAACTGCCTCCATTGGATCGACACCGCCCTCGGCCTTTCTGCCAAAGTAGTCTTCAACATATTTTCTTACGTATGGTATCCTCGTTGGCCCACCTATTAGTATTATTTTGTCTATATCGCCCTTCTTTAGCTTTGCACCCTCAAGTGCAGTATCCAGTGGTACCTTTGATCTGTCAACTATTGGTGCTATTAATTCCTCAAATTTTGCCCTTGTTAATGTATATTGAAGATGCTTTGGGCCTTCCTGTGTTGCCGTTATATAAGGCAGATTGATCTCTGTTTCAAGCACGGTTGAAAGCTCGATCTTTGCCTTTTCAGCAGCATCCCTTAGACGTATGTATGCAGAATGATCCTTCCTAAGGTCTATGCCATTTTCCTTCTGGAAGTTATCGGCAAGGAAGTTTACTATTGCCTCATCCATATCTGTTCCACCAAGATGTGTATCGCCCGATGTTGAAAGCACCTGGAATACACCCTGACCAAAGTCCATAATTGTTACATCCAGTGTTCCACCACCAAGGTCATATATAACGATCTTTAATGACTGGTTTAGCTTATCAATACCGTATGCAAGGCATGCCGCAGTCGGCTCATTTATAATTCTGCGAACATTCAAACCTGCAATTGCACCGGCATCCTTTGTTGCCTGCCTCTGGTTATCATTAAAGTATGCTGGAACCGTAATAACTGCATCTGTAACAGGTTCGCCCAGAAATGCCTCAGCATCCCTTTTTATCTTTTGCAGTATAAAAGCGGAGATCTGCTGCGGTGTGTACTCTTTACCAAAGACCTTGTATTTATAATCGGTGCCCATCTTCCTCTTTGCCGCATAGATTGTGCCCTCTGGATTTAGCAGGGCCTGCCTTCTTGCAGGCTCACCAACCAATAACTGGCCATCCTTTGTAAATGCAACGTAGCTTGGAAAGGCCTTACCACCAAGCGAAACGCCCTCAGCAGCCGGAATTACAGTTGGTTTTCCTGATATGACAACCGCCGCAGCAGAGTTGCTCGTTCCCAAATCAATTCCTATTATTTTGCTCATCATTACCACCCTTTGAAACTATAACCTTTGAGGTTCTTAAAACCTCATTGTTTAATATATATCCCTTTTGAACTTCCTCAACAACGATGTTATCCTCACCATTGTTTACTATACCAACT
>JAKAYN010000193.1 GCA_021826785.1 Thermoplasmata archaeon
CGGGTCCGAGGGGATTTGGACCCCCGACCGATGGATTAAGAGTCCATCGCTCTACCTAGCTGAGCTACGGACCCACTAAAATGGTATAACAAAATAGTATTTTAACTTTAACTTAAAATTCCTGTTATAACTCATTATCTAGAATATATCCAAAAAAAACAATTTTTATAATTATTATTGTTTTTCTTTTTATGAAGGCTATAGTAGTCCATCCACCAAAACCTGGTTTATCATTAAGTGATGTAAATATTAACAGCGATGGTGCAAGAATAAAGATTCTGGAAAACGGCATCTGTGGAACTGATAGAGAAATAGTAAATGGAGAACTTTCAGCTGCATCAGAGCTTAATGGCTTTCTTGTTTTAGGCCATGAGGCTCTTGGCATTCTTGAAGAAAATACTGAACATTTAAAAAAGGGTGATCTCGTTATGCCAATAAACAGAAGGGGCTGTGGTAAATGCCTTAACTGTATGCTGGGAAGGCCTGATTTCTGTGAGACAGGAATGCAGGTTGAGGCTGGTATAAGCGGCATGCATGGCTTCATGCGTGAATACATTAATGATGATGAAAGATACCTTGTTAAGGTTCCAAATATAATAAAAGATATTGCAATAATGGCACAGCCACTTGCCGATATAGAAAAATCAGTTGAGGAAATAATAAACATTCAGAAAAGGCTTTACTGGCCATGTTATGATGGAACATATAGCTGCAGGGATGTTCTTATAACAGGCACCGGTACAATAGGCATATTATTTGCAATGCTTTTAAGGACTTACGGTTTCAATGTTTATATGTCAAATAAAAGGGAGCCAACAGAAATGGAGGCAAAGATATTTGATGAGATCTCGGTAAATTATTATAATACATCAAACAGAATTGATAAATCATTTGATGTTATAATAGAGGCCTCAGGTTCCAGCGCAGAAGTTATTGAAAAAACCTTGCCATTACTTAAAAACAATGGTTTTTACGGTATTTTTGGATTCGCAAAGTCCGGAGCATTAAATATTGATTCAAAGCTTCTTCAGAGCATTGTTTACAAATCAATCACGATAACAGGTTTAATAAATGGCCAAAAGCCGCATATGGAGATGGCAATGAACCATTTAATACAGTGGAAGCACGAGTTTCCAAAAACTACATCGATGATGATAACTGAAAAGGTTCCGGTAAGCAATGAAAAGAGATTAAATGAAGTTCTATCTAAAAAGGAACCGGGCGAGATAAAAGTAAAAATATTATGGTGAACCAATTTATTTTTAAAATTAATAAAGTTAATAAATAAAATATTAATATACCTCTACTTTAGACCATACACTATGGGCAATGCCTGGTGGCATCCCGTTATGCAGGTCCTTATTGCCTGCATAGAATGTGTAACGGTTAGGTGATAAAAATGGCAACTCCGCATCATTCCCGTAGGGGATCTATGGCGTACTACCCCAGGGTACGCGCTAAAAGAATTCAGGGGGATATTCGTTCATGGCCTGAAATAGAGGGTCAGGCGAAGATCCAGGCGTTCGCAGGCTACAAGGTTGGTATGACCCATATACAGATGGTGGATTACCGCAAGAACAGCGTTACTGCTGGCCAGGTAATAATGGCCCCGGTCACTGTCATAGAGGTACCACCGCTGAGTGTAATGTCCATAAGGTATTACACAAAGGGTGACAGCGGTCTTGAGGTAATTTCCGAGGAGTGGGCAGAAAATATCGATAAAGAGGTATTAAAAAGAATAAATAAAATAAATAAGCCAAAAAAGGGTATAGAGGTAAAGGACGTTGACGATGTCCGTTTAATGGTTCACACAAATCCACAGCTGGTATCTGGTGTTCCATCCAAAACGCCGGAGATCTTTGAGATAAGAATAGGTGGTTCAACCATTGAAAACAGAATAAAGTATGCAAAGGAAAAGCTCGGTTCACAGATAAGTTTCAGTGATTTCTCGAAACCTGGAAACTTTGTTGATGTTATAGCTGTAACAAAGGGTAAAGGCTTCCAGGGTGTTGTAAAAAGGTTCGGCGTTAAGCTGCTTCCAAGGAAGAACAGAAAACACAGGCGTATGATAGGAACACTTGGACCATGGCATCCTGATTGGGTTAGGAACACAGTACCGCAGGCCGGTCAGGTTGGATTCCATCAGAGAACGATACATAATATAAGGGTCATAAAATTTGATACAAAGGAGCATGTTGATGATATAAACGTAAAAGGTGGATTTCTTAACTATGGTTTGGTTAGGAATGATTACGTCCTTTTATTTGGATCAATTCCAGGTCCGGCAAAGAGGCTTGTAAAGATGAGAGATCCTGCAAGGCAGAAGAAACCTGCAGTGGAGAACATAGAGATAGCATACATATCAAAGGAGTCAAAGCAGGGTGATTAATCATGAAGGTAAATGTATACAATCTTGAAGGAGAAATCAAGGGCGAGATTGAACTACCGAAAGTCTTTGAAATAAAACCCAGGGAGGATATTTTAAGGGAGGCCTTTAGGGCAATTACCCTATCGTACAGGCAACCATACGGTGCAAGTCCTGATGCAGGTATGAGGCGCGTTGGTCACAACCTTGGCCCAAACCATGGAA
>JAKAYN010000194.1 GCA_021826785.1 Thermoplasmata archaeon
TTAATTCATCTTGGATTTTCAATGATAATGAAGCTGCGAGGTTTCCTCCTGCACTGTCACCTGCTATGCATATCTTTTTATTATTTATTTTTAGATCGTTACCGTGATCGTAAACGTATTTATATACATTAAAAGCATCGTCAAGTGCTGCAGGAAACTTATTCTCAGGTGCGAGCCTGTATCCAACGGATAAAACCTTTAATCTAGAGGATTTTGCTATATACCTACATATGCTGTCATATGATTCTATGCTTCCAAAGACAAAGCCACCACCGTGTAAATATACTATAATCCCGTCTGAATCATTGTCATTATAAAACCTTGCATTAACATTGTTTATTTTAAGATCATTTACATCCTTAATTTTTTCCTTTTCACCAGACATTTCAATGGATATGGCATCCATCATTGCCCTAAAATCATCTATTTTTATATTTTCAGGATTAAATGGCTGAAGATTCTCTATTATATTCTTTATTTCTGGGTCTATCATGGTTACTAAACATTTTTTTATATTTAAGTTTGTTTTAATTTACATTAAAATGATTAAATGAACTTATATATTATATAGATATAATCAATAAATGAAAGTATCCGATGTATTTCCAGAGGAATTTTTAAATATTACAGGATCTGATTTCGAGCTTTATGATCACCAGATTGAGGCAATAAAAAAATTGGGAAATAACAGAAATGTTATAGTATCAGTGCCAACGGCCTCTGGAAAAAGCCTTATAGGATACTATGCAATATATAAGGCGTTTTTATCTAGGAAGAAATCCATGTATATAGTTCCACTTAGATCCCTTGCCATGGAAAAATATGAGGAACTTTTAATGCTAAGATCGTTGAATATGAGAATTACAATATCAATAGGCGACTATGATGAATCACCAGCATTTATAAGAAACTATGATGTTATTGTTGTTACATCTGAAAGAGCAGACTCAATGATACATCATGATCCTGATATAATAAATGAGTTTGGTGCAATCATAGCAGATGAGATACATATAATAAATGATGATGAAAGGGGTCCAAGGCTTGAAACCGTTCTTTCCGCTATAAGGATGATAAATCCATGTGCGGTAATACTTGGCCTCTCTGCAACAGTATCAAATGTAAATGAGCTTGCCCAATGGCTCAATGCTGAAACAGTGGTATCAAATTTTAGGGCAGTTCCACTGGAGCATGGTATAATATATAAAAAGAGGTTAATCACCGACAGTTATGAACGATATTTAGGTGCTCTGGATGAGGTATCATTAATAAAGGATAAGATAAACGATGGCGGCCAGGTGATAGTTTTTAGAAATTCAAGAAAGAATGCTGAAAAGTATGGTGAGATGCTTATACAGCATCTTCCCGAGATAAACAATTTTAAAGATGATACAATGCCTGAAAATCTTGTAAGAATGATAAGGCATGGCATAGCGTATCACCATGCCGGTTTATCAAATGAGGATAGAAAGCTCATAGAGGATATGTTTAAAAGCGGTGATATAAAGGTTATATCGGCCACACCGACACTGGCAGCAGGCGTTAATCTGCCGGCGAGACTCGTTATTATACGGGATATAACAAGGTATTCCGATGGATACAGCAAACCAATATCAAATATAGAGATACAGCAGATGCTTGGCAGGGCAGGAAGGCCAAAATATGATAAAATAGGCTATGGATACATATATGCATCATCACCATCGTCGTATGATGTTGCAAAAAAGGCGATTTCAGGTGAACCTGAACCTGTTATATCAAAGATGGATTCACACAGATTAATAAGATTTAACATTCTTGGCCTAATATCATCAGGCATGGCGTCAAAGATGGATGATTTTATATTATTTTACAATGAAACTTTACTTGCTGTGCAGAAAGATATTGATGATTACGATATAGAAAATGCATTGTATTTTCTTAAGGAGAATGGATTCATAGAAGGGGATGAAAAATACACAGCGACAAGGCTTGGAAAGTTAACAAGTGACCTTTACATAGATCCGGAAACGGCATTGATTTTAAAGAGTGCACTTAACAATGATTACGATGAAAGGCTTTACATGTACTATATCTGCAGAACACCAGATATAATAAGCATTCCATTTGGAAGAAACGATTATGATTATCTCGAGGATTTTCTTGAGGAGATAAATATATTTGATTTCAGCGATGAATCCTTAAGGGCGGCAAAAACGGCACTGGTGCTTCTAAGCTGGATTAATGAGGTGCCAATGCAGCAGATTACAGAAATATACGGCATTGGCCCAGGAGATGTTCAGCAGAGGGCATCTTCCGCTGACTGGATTTCATATTCATTGTATAGATTATCATCATTTTATAAAAAGGAGCTAGAATCAAAACTTTTACATTTAAACATAAGAATAAAAGAGGGAATAAAAGACGATCTAATCGATTTAATAAAGATAAAAAAGGTTGGCAGGGTCAGGGCCAGAAGGCTTTACCAAAACGGCTTTAAAACTGTTGATGATATAGCAAAGGCAAGCCCTGAAAGCATAGAAAAAATATTTGGATTCTCCAAGAATCTGGCCATGGAAATTAAGATCGG
>JAKAYN010000195.1 GCA_021826785.1 Thermoplasmata archaeon
GACATTACAACTGGGCAAAAAGTAAATGAAGATTGTGCGGTCATTGGTTTTTCCGGTGATTTTGCATATTCAAATATCTTAACAGGTCTGAGGGCGCTTCAGCATCGTGGTCAGGAGAGCTCTGGTATTATAACCTATGATGGAAAGATACATGTAAAAAGGGGCATGGGTCTTGTAACGGACGTTTTTAAAAATCTTGACCCAATGCCTGGAAGCACAGGTATAGGTCATAATAGATATTCAACATCAGGCTCAAAGGGCATAGAGAATGCCGGTCCTTTTGTTATATCATGCGCCATCGGGTATATAGGCATAACACACAACGGTGAAATAACAAATGAGCATGAACTAAGGGAAGATTTAAAACGTGAGGGTTATATATTCACCAGCTCCAGTGATACTGAGGTAATGCTAATAGAATTTGTAAGGGAGATATCAAAGTATGGAATAAACGATGGCATTAAAAATGCAATGGAAAAGTTAAAGGGTGCATATGCCGCTGTGCTAATGATAAACGATAAATTGTATGCCATAAGAGATAAATTTGGTTTCAGACCGCTTGTACTTGGAAAAATCGGTTCTGGATATGTAATAGCCTCTGAGACATGTGCCATTGATGCACTTTCGGGTGAATTAATATGCGATGTCAAACCCGGCGAGGTTATAGAGGTTTCAAATAATTCTTATAAATCGCTTTTTAGGATTGATGGTATAATTTCGCACTGCATGTTTGAATACGTTTATTTTGCGAGACCGGATAGCGTAATAGATAACATTGAGGTTTTCCAGGCCAGGGTAAACATGGGAATGAAGCTTGCTGCCGAGGCATATGTAAATGCCGATGTTGTTATTCCTGTTCCAGACTCTGGAAGGGCACAGGCACTTGGCTTTTCAAAGGCAACAGGAATACCATACAGTGAAGGTCTTATAAAAAACAGGTACTCTGAGAGAACATTTATAATGCCAGATCAAAATAGCAGACTTAATGCAATAAAAATAAAGTTGAATGCAATAAAATCAGAGATCAATGGAAAAAGGATAGTTCTTGTTGATGATAGCATTGTTCGTGGAAATACAATGAAGTATATAGTAAAGATTGTCAGGGATGCCGGTGCACGTGAAGTGCACGTAAGAATAAGTTCACCCCCAATAATAGCACCGTGCTTCTATGGTGTTGATATGAAAACAAAAACAGAGTTTATAGCAGCGAATAAAACCATAGATGATATAAAGAATGAGATAGGTGCGGATTCGTTGGCGTATCTATCAATAGAAGGCCTTAAAGAGGCTATAGGCATGAAATGCATATGTACGAGTTGCCTCACAGGTATTTATCCAGAGTACATACCATCATCTTAATTTTTTGAGTTCCTGCATCTTTTTATCTATTATTTCTTTATAGTTTACAGAGGTTTTTGTTTTATAATAATCCATCTTTAATGTTATTGATAGCTTATTGCATATAATTCTTGCCAATTTTCCACGTGATTTTGCTGGCAAAGATGCAAGTCCTGGGTAATTAAATATAATACCGTGCTTTGGCGTTTTTCCTGTATTATAAAACCTGAAAAATGACTTTTCTGCACCAAGTATTTGCAGGGTACTGGCCGGATATTTAACAAGATTTTTTAACCCACCACTTCTAAAAAGGTACTCCATTGTTAAATCGTAGCCTATTAATGACATTGTGTTTGGCATGTAATTCTTAATTTTTTCTTTTATATAATTATCAAGAAACGATCTAAACTCACAGAGCGAGCTTCCAAATGATCCAAGTGAATTCTCTATATCATTGCCTGAGATTGAATTAAAATAGCTACATGGATCTTTATTATATTTTATATCAAGCATCTGAAAGAATGGTATTAGCTTTTCAAGGTACAAATTTATTATCTCATCAATTTCCTTTTTTATTGAGTATAATTTTATTAGGTATTGATCGTTTGAGAATTCATCTTTTAGCCTTTCTTTTTCGAAATCCAGAAGGAAAGACCTCAGATCCGGAATGTCCTGGCTTGGCTCTTCCTCCGTCTCCGGTATTTTTCCTGATCTTAGCTCCCTGAATATCTCTATGTAATTTTCTTTCAGGTTTTTGAACATGTACGTTTTTCCATTCCTTACTATCCCGTACCACAGAACCTTTTCCATTATAATCACCAGCTTCTATCAAAACGTTATCAATATCAACTACTTTAAGATCGTAAACATCATCAAAATTTACCATCATTGTACCGGTTGCAACAAGCTCGTTTTTTTGTGTATAAACTGCAACCAAGTCGCCTTTTTTTGGGTTTCCTGTAATTGCATATATACCTGCAGGGTATATATCAGAACCGTGTGCTATATTTTTTAATACAGTATCCTTTATAATAACCTTTGGATACTTCATGAAGATAAAATCCATTGGTATCATTATTTTATTAAATAGTTTTTCATCACCCATGCTTTTCAGTTTAAATGCATCACTTACCTCTTGAAGTGTATGGCACATTGATTCATCAAACGGGCCTGTTCTAGTTCTTCTGAGCTCGGCCATCTGGCCACCTGAGCCAA
>JAKAYN010000196.1 GCA_021826785.1 Thermoplasmata archaeon
TTGCAACCGCATTATTTTATCAGAGCATCTCTGGCATAATACTGTTCTTTTATTATAGCCAGATTGCACCCTATGATTCAACACTTTATATAATTAATGATGTTCCATTTGGTCATATAATATTAACGTCACACCTTTATATGGCATACGCAATGATAGGTCTTGTATACTTTCATATGATGCGCCAGTACTTTATTGGATCATATAAAGGCGCCTGGCGCTGGCTCCAGTGGATGCTTGGAGTTATAATGTTTCTGCTGGTTATACTTACCGCAATACTAGGTTACATGCTTGCAGATACAACTATAGCAATGGCGGCTTTGCACATAGGTATATTATTCATGCAGAGAAGTGTACTTGGAAGGATATTGCCCGGAGTTTTTATAAACTGGCTTGAGGCGATACTTGTTGGAAATTACACGACACAGGCTGAGTTTTCTCATATATTAGCACTCCACGTCGCAGTTTTCTCAACGCTATTATTAGGCATATTTGCCGTTCATTTCATGCTTTTTGAGAGGTCAGGCCTTGCAACGGACAAACCTGAAAAGGGAAAAATGGTTCCATGGTATCCAAATAATTTATTATACATGATCTTCATGGGCATTGTTCTTGTATTTATCGTTATAGTCTTTGCTGCTGCGTTTCCACAGAAATTAACATTAGCATACGGATCTCTTGCATATGGAACATTTCCAGTGCCTGACTGGTACATAACACCTGTTTATAAATTAATGGATGTTTCCGGTTACGGTCTTAGTACAGGTGGTGTGCCCCTTATTATAGGCATAGTCATATTCCTTTTCTTCTTGCCATTTATAGACAGGTACAAAAAACTTGGGCCATTGCAGAGGCCATGGGTTACGGCCTTTGGTATATATCTATTGATAGGCATAGCGGTAACAACGATCTGGGGATATTCACAACCAGGATTAACACAGTCAAGGATAATGACAGAGTACCTGTGGTGGTCCATCACGGTAATATCCTTTTTAAGCGTTTATGCCATGAGATTTGCAAAAAAAGACCTTTTGGGTGATAAAAATGAAAACCAGTAATATAGTTTATGGAATAGCAATATTCCAACTAGTAGTTCTTGATCCGCTAATGTGGTATTTTACCCAGGTAAAACCATATCAGTACGAGAGCCTTTGGGCTGTTGTCCTGGCTTTAAACATATTAATGTTTGGGCTTATAGCACTGATAATGTTTAGAAAGACTCTAAGGGAGGTTTAATCATGAACAAAGCATTAAATATTTATTATGCGTCAATTATACTTTACCTATTTGGTTCGGTTCCGTTTGTGCTTTATGCAGTTGTCATAAAGCCATTGTCCGTGTCATATCATGAGGATACATATAAAATGATATCACCTGTCTTTGGCAACTTTGGTGTTTACATAAATTCACTTGAGATCATAGAGCTTGTATTAATAACAGTATCACTTGCGCTATTTATAATAGCAATATTTACTGCAAGATCTGGTGGAAAAAAACTATCTAAGCTCACAATAATATTTCCAGTAATATTGTATATATTCGCATATGCGGCCACGGCACTGGCCGGAGTTGTGGGGGCTGTAACATGATGGAGAGAATAAAGGCCATGAAAAAGAGTTCAAAATACATGATGGTGATCGGTATAATATTTTTAATAATATCAATACCAACGTTCTTAGACTATATGATGTTCCCAAGGTACGATGCCAGCATAGGCCCACACCAGCTTGGCAGCTGGGTTTCATTCTTTTTTACATTCGTGGGCTTTATACTCCTAATCATGGCATTTGGACAGGAAGACCTTTAATTTAAAAAATTATAAATTTTTTTGATAATCATTTTATATGAATAATTTATGATGATTCATGACTGACGAGGTTCCAGAGAAAAGAAACAGGCATCCATATATAATGTATGATATGATAAAGGATATACCAAATGGAATTTCAAAGACTATTGAGGTTATGGAATCCATGGATTATTCATTCTTAAATCCACCCTTGATAATGACCGGAAATGGAACAGCATACCATGCAGGATACCTTGGAATGCAGTTCCTAAAAAAAACAAACTACCATTTTAGTTTTATACAGGCATACGAGCTTTTAAATTATTATATTCCTGATGGAACCGTTATAGGAATATCACATACAGGCAAGACAAAAAGCACAATAGATGCTATTGAATTCTCAAAGAGATACGCTTACACTGTCGGAATAACACATTACATGAATTCACCACTTTATAAAATATCAAACAAACCGATATTCATAGATTCCATTGATAAATCATTATGCAACACAAAGGCCTTCTTTGATAATGCGTTTGCATCCATGTACATAGCCATGAACTACTCTGGAATATATTTTGATGTAAATGATGTAAAAAATAGTATATACAAAGTAATAAATAAAATGGAAAATGAGATATCAGAGATAACATCAAGGCTATCAAATATTAAAAATATCTTTGTCCTTGGGGCAGGCCCAAACTACATAGCTGCCAGGGAGGCTGCGCAGAAAATAAAAGAGGCTACTCATGTACAAGAT